>CAZTAR010000010.1:2255-26138 GCA_964611695.1 uncultured Planctomycetaceae bacterium
GGTTCTTCGGGTTTGTCGGTCAAGTCCGACTTGCTTGGCAGTGTGTCTTTCACCTTCATTCTTGCCCGGTTCTTCGGGTTTGTCGGTCAAGTCCGACTTGCTTGGCAGTGTGTCTTTCACCTCATCTCCCGTGTCGCGCAACCCCTTTTTGAATTCGACGATTCCCTTACCGAGTGACCGGCCAACTTCCGGAAGCCGCCTGCCGAAGATGAGCAGGGCAATCACGGCGATGACGACCAACTCCGGCGCGCCCAGATTCTGGAGAAAAGACAACACGTTGGCATTGGTGATCATGGATGCTCTCCTACCCGCGATGGGTTCGACGGGACGCTGTCGGACAACTCCCGCACCGCCGGCCACGCGAGCCAAACGCCTGTCCGAGTTTATCGGCGGCTACGCCGCTTCCCAAAGTGCGTCAACACACTATAGCCCACAGGGATGCCCGCCGCCAGATATGGCAATGGTTCACTTTGGATGACACTGGCGGCTTGACCGCCAGTGCCGGCACTCGCAGCAAGCTGCTGGCGGACGTGCCCCGGCCGCGTCAACGGATGTCGGCTTCATGGATGCAGTAGCCGGCCTTCCATCCCGCCTGCCACGGGGAGGATCGCGCCGCTGATGTGGGCGGCCAGGGTATCTGACGCGAGGAACAGGATGGCCGAGGCGACATCCTCCGGACGCGCGATCACGCGCAAAGGTCTCGTTGCGGTGGCCTGTTGGACCAGGTTTGCATCCGCGATCTGACTCGCCGCCATGGGGGTGTCGGTCCAGCCGGGGCAGACGCAGTTCACGCGGCCTTTGGGGGCGAGGTGGACGATCTCGTTCTTCAGGCTCCTGGTGAGTCCGTAGACGAGACCGGCCTTTGCCGCGGCGTAGTCGGCATGATCGGCCTCGCCGAAGATTGCCGCGGTGGAACCCACGAGGACGATCGACGCGGATTGACGGGGGGAATCCGCCAGGTGTCGCATGAAGGCTCGGCAGGTGTAGAACGCGCTGGTCAGGTCCGCTTCGATTGTCTGTTGCCACTGTGAGGCCGTCATCTGGTGGAGTGGCACAGGGGTAGGATTCCAAGTGGCTGCGTTGACGACCAGGATATCGATCTTCGGAAAGGTCGCGAGGGCCTTGTCGAACATCGCCTCGGCCTGATGTTCGACGGTCAAGTCGGCTTGGACCGATTCCGTTTTGACATCGAGTCTGTCAAGCATTTCGTCGATGCCCTGCCGATTGCGGTGGTAATGCAGAGCGAGGCCGGCGCCTTCGTCGGCGAACGCCTGCGCAGTGGTCTGGCCGATCCCGCCGGAAGCTCCGGTGATCAAGGCACATTTTCCCTTGAGGTCTGCATTCATGAAAATTCTCCTGCGTCTCCGGTGTCACCGGTGTCGCCCGTATCTCCGGCCAGCCACCGGCATAGGTTCGACAATCCAATGGCCAGGGCGATGATGAGGATGGAATCCACCGTCCAGCGGATACGGACGAGTGGGATGAACACAAGTGCGACGATCAGTTGACTGACAAACAGGCCCGCGAAAAGTCCGCGGACTTTGAGCTCTGTACGCATGAGCGCGAGTGCGATCAATCCGAACGGCAAGACGGCGAGTGGTGTCGTCCACGGCTGAAAGGTCAGAAAGAGGACGATGAGCCACAGCACGAGGCCGGGAAGGAACGCGATCAGCGAAAAGAGAAATAGGCGCCTTCGCAAGCCGGTCGCCGGATGGTTGCGTTCGCAGCGCAAGCCGTGAAACGCAAGAAAGCCCAGGGCGAGGAGTACCGTGGTCGGCGCCGAAGGAGCCACGATAGGGTTCAGCCACACGACGAGCTTGTAGCCTGTGTTCACGATCGCCTGGCCGGGATTCCGTGCAATATATTCCAACCCGTCCGCGAACAACCGTTCATCGGCCTGAACTTCGCTGAGTCCTTCCGTCGCCTGTAAGCGATCAAAAATTTGATAATCCGCGTGGGCGAGGTTGGGGTCTTCCGCATAGCCGGGGTTGTGGCCCAGATAGAAGTTGAGGCCGCCGATCGTCGAGAGTGTGAATCGACCCACTCGGTCTTCGTTTCTCGAACACCACAACACCGCGCACGCCGCAACCGGTAGCAGAATCATGGTAGCTCGGGCCATTCGCCACTTGAGCGAACCACATCTTAGAACCGTGTCGATGGCAAATGGCGCGATGAAGAGAAGTGCGTTGGCCCGAGTCAGAACAGCAAGTCCGATGGCCGCGGATACGCCGAGGAGTGCTGCTGATCGGACTGCTGCGGAACGATGCCGGATGCCGGCGGTCACATAGAGGAACACGGCAAGGGAGAAGAGGAATATCAGCAAGGTCTCCGTGAGAAACGACATCTGGAGAAGTCTGTACGGCGAATAGAAGGCGGCGATGATTGCCGCCAACAGCGCGGCGCGTCCTTCGGCGAGTCGCTCGGCGGTCAGGGCGATGAGCAGCACGGTGCACCAGGCGAGGAACGTCTGCAAAAGCAGGATCGCGCTTTGCCACGCACCTGCTCGCTGCCATTGATGCACGCCGGCAATCAAGAGGGGATAGAGCGGCATGCGTTTGGCAAGTTCGCCTGATGGGAGTAGCAACTTGCCGGATTGCGCAAGCCCGACGCCGAGCGAGAGGTACTCCTTCTCATCCGGGCTGCGTGGGATGTCTGGCGGGAAAAAGGCGAAAGAGAAAGCGTGTGTTGCAGCGGCAACCAGACAAGCGATGAGCAGCCAACGGCGACTGGCAACAGTTTGATTGTCGCCGGCGGTTGTCAACGAAGTTCCCCTGTACGACTACTGTTGAGAATCCTCGCGGCAAGCGAAAAAACCTGTGTCGCTGGCGCTTGGTCGGTGGAATCACATGCGGGACGCCTGTGCCACACCTTGGCTACGGTTTTTCGGCACACTTTGGTTGCGGCCGAGGGTCCCACCGAAGGGGCTCTATCCCGCCGTTTGGACGACGATCTGGTCCGAAAGTTCAAAGTCTTGCCGGAAAACCGCTCTGCCGTTATCGAAAACGATGAGGCTAATGTTGTCGTAGAGCGAAATCAGCCGCGCCTTCTTGAGAACGGTGTGGTCGTTGCCGAAGAAAAAGCATACCACGCTACCGGTATCGTGCTCGTTTCTCGTGCAGCAAATGATTTCCTGATTCGGCTTCGCGTATAAAACGTCACGGACCTTGAATTGTCCGTCGGCAACGGTCACCGCCTCGCGTTCGAGAATCTTCTGGGCCTCGGGCGTAAGGCATGCCTTGCCAAGGAACAGAACGTGGCCTTCGCGGAGTTGGTCCGGTTTGAGGTCCGAGGCGATCACGTATCGAACGCCTGTCTCCGTGGCCTCATCGTACCGCTTCGCCAGGATATCGGCTGCTGGTTTATATGCGTCGAAATCCTCCTCGGTGTGAACGATCGTCAGAGGTCGATCATCACGAATGCAGGAAAGCGAAGGCATGATTTCATTCAATGGGATGCGGCGCATGATCTGAAAGTCGGGGTCGAGCTCGACGAAGTCCGGCTTTTGCGTCAGTTCGATGACATGAAGCTGCACTGGGCGGTTGACCTGAATCGTTCGGTCCAGCACGCCATCACCATAGATTAGACACAAAGGAACGCTCAGGTCGAAGATATGCCGTCCCTTCTGCGAAGTCGTGATCGCGAGCCTTTGTGTGGCGGCGTCGTAAGACGCATCGTCGATCGTGATATCCGGGATACCGGTTCCTCTTACCCATCTGTCAAAGAATGCCTGTAAGGATTGGTCGCTTTCGACTTCGAAGGCTTGCTGAATGTGTCTCCAGGTGGTGGGCTTGCCGAGGCGTTGTGTATAGAGCCGTTTGAGGGCTCTCCACGCCTTGTCTTGCCCTATCTTCCGCGCGAGCATGGCGAAGACCATGGTGCCTTTTTTGTAGCCGATGAAACGGCCCGGCCCATCCTGGTGTCCAAAACGATCGAGCGGCTTGTCGGCATCCGCGGTCAATCGACTGAGCCCGTAACATGTATTGCGCCGTTGTTCTCTGGCCTTCTTCATGTTGCCGTCGATGACGTTGTGCATGTAGTTCGTGCAATAGCTCGCCAGTGGTTCGCACCAGTTTCCATCCATACCGGAAACGAAAACGCCGTTCCCCCACCAATTATGCACCAACTCGTGATCCAGAAAGCCCGGTTGGAGGCTTCTTGGATCCATGGCAATCTCGCGCGACGAAAGCACGGTAAAACCTGGGAAGGCGAAGCCGGAACTGAAGAAATTCTCGACGACGGTGAACTCGGAGAATGGATAGTCGCCGAGCAAGGGCTCGTAGATCCGCAAGTACGAATCGACCTCGCGGAGGATCGCGGGCGCTAAGCCGGCATGGTCTTTGGAAAGATGCACGCTCACGAGAACGCGCTTGACTGGCCGCTCGTAAACCTCGTGCCGTCCTCCGACCAATGCCACGCCCGGCAGCGGAAACGGAGATTGCCAAGTCGTCTTGTCGGCGCGCGGCTGGCCCAACTCGGCGTCAACACGATTCCCACTGGCAACGAGCACCATTCCGGGAACTCGATCCGCCGTCAGTTCGTACCGAGTCAACTCCAGTTCGCCGGGGCCTTGCGCGCCGGCATCGTCGGCTGGGCGCGGATACCATCCGGAATCCTCGGAAAGGAATATGCCATCCTCGCCAATATGCGCAGTCATCTCCCGGTTATGAATCTCCCCCAGTCTCTCTCCGGCGGAGACGTCTTGCACAAGCTGTCCGCCATAGCGGATGACGAGCGTGCCGGGTCGCTGCGGAGACGGTTTCCATTCGAGTTCGTAAATCGTCAGTGTCGGCGGAGATTCGGGGGCCGTCTCGCTCGGTTCAGTCGGAACAGCCGGCGGAATCAACTTGAAGACAACCGGCTGCTGGGAAGCCTGCACCGAGTCGATTTTGAGACTCGGGTGTAGTGCGATCCTGACGTTCGTGGGCTTGGGTTTGTCCGGCAGGACCCTGGCGGTGATTGTTAACGTCGCGGTGGCCTCGATGCGGTGGGAAGGCGGATCGAGCGTGACGGCAAGGCTGCATTGCGGCATGGCATAGGATCGTGTTTGCGTTGCCGCGTCGTCCCCTTGGCCGGTGGTCTTTGGGCCGACGTTCTTTGCCGGAGCGCCGCAGCCGGAGAGGAGACCGCAAACGGCCAAGCCCACTACACATCGAATCGTCATTCCTCCCACGATGAATCCTCCATACCAGGGCCAGCGACGGCATGCCACTTCCGGCGGCGTGTCACCTCAATCAAAGCCCAAAGCGTAAGCGGCAACGCATGCCGAAAATGACACTCGCGCCTGATCCGCGATTTCAATTGGGAATCCGAAAGGCACTATTAGCGAACCCGCGCTCGCGCGTTGTGCTATGATTGATCGGCATCCCGGGCTTTCTTGAGCGCTTTGACCTGTGATTCCAATTCCTTGATCTGTTTGTAGATCGCCGGCAACCGTTGCACCAGCGAGAAAGACCGCATGGCATCCTTGATGGGTGTTGCCGGCTGACCCGCGACCTTCGTATCCGGAGGTACGTCATTCATCAAGCCCGCCATGGCCGCGAGCTGGGCATTGTCACCAATCGTCAGGTGACCCGCGACACCAACCTTGCCAGCCATCGTCACGTGGTTGCCCACGTTGACCGAACCCGCGATGCCGACTTGGGCAACTAACATGCAGTCCTTGCCGATTTTCGTTCCGTGACCGATCGCGATGAGATTGCTGAACTTCGTGCCCGACTCAATGACAGTCTTGCCGAGGGTCGCGCGGTCGATGGTGCAGCCAGCGCCGATCTCCACGTCATCGCCAATCTCAACGACGCCGACTTGTGGGATCTTGTGCCAGCCTCCCTTGACCGGCGCGTAGCCGAGACCGTCTTCACCAATCACGGACCCGGCGTGAACCGTGACCCTGTCGCCAAGGGTGCAATCGTCGTAGATCACCACGTTGGGATAGAGGATACAATCGTTCCCCAGACTGCACCCTCGGGCAATGTAGCACCCGGGATAGAGGACGACATTGCGGCCGATACGGACATTCTCCGCGATCGTCACGCCATGGTGGATGTTCGCACCCTCCCCGATGACCGCGGTGACATCGATGACGGCCCGTTCGTCTCTGCCGACGTTCGGATGCTTTCGGTAGCCGTGGGCGTGGACAATGACCATGGTGACGGCAGCGTAGGGATCGGGTGTTCGCAGAACAGCCATGCCCTCGGGAACACACTGTTCTTGAGCGACAATGACAGCGCCGGCCTTTGTGGTCTTCAGCGCCTTCTCGTACTTCGCGTTCGCCAGGAAGCTGATTTCGTCTGGGCCGGCGTCTTCAAGCGTGGCCACGCCGATAATCATACGATCACCGTCGCCGTCCACTTTGCATGGGAGGCCCTGCTGGGAGACGAATTCCGCCAGAGCACTGAGTTGATACGCCATTCGAGAGTTCCAAGGCATCGCACGTGCCTGATCCGTTCCGCGCGGCCGGTCCGCCGGGACGTGCGCCCGGGCAACCGGACGAATGGTATGCAGCCTTGAAAAGGCTGTCAAACGCAGGGCCATGCGAGATTCGACGGGGCGATTCCGTGTCGCATCCTGCCGTATCAGTGACAGACCCGATGCCGTGTGGCATCGTCGGCTCCGGAGGTTCACGCTACAATACGGGCAGGTTGACTTGGAGTGCCTTCCTCTACTCCGAATTCCCCGCCGCCGAACTCGGTGGCGCTGTGATTGCCAGAGCGGCGATAGGCTGGATGTGTAATGGGTGTCGGAACAATCGTGATTGTTGAAGATGAAACGCCGATCCGCAAAGGCATCGCGGCGGCGCTACGCGGCGAGGGCTTCGAGCCGATCGAGGCCGCGGACGGCGAGGCGGGCCTTGCGGCGGCTCGGCGGGTGGGCGTGAATCTTGTCTTACTGGACCTGATGTTGCCCAAGATGGACGGCACTCAGGTCTTGAAGGAATTGCGACGGACTCATCCTTCTCTGCCCGTGATCATCTTGACCGCCCGAGGAATGGAAGACGATCGCGTGTCGGGCCTGATGGCCGGCGCCGACGATTACGTGGTCAAACCGTTCTCCGCACGGGAACTGGTGGCACGCGTGGAGGCGGTGTTGCGGCGAAGTCCCGAGAGACCCGACGTCGTAACGCATCTCTCCGTCGGCAGTGCGACGGTCGACCTGTCCCGCCGCGAGATACGCATCGAGAACGCGCCGATCAAGATGCTGTCTGAGACAGAGTGCGAAATCCTGAGCCACCTTGCGGCAAACCCGGGACGTGTCATCTCGCGAGAAGAACTGCTGACCCGTGTGTGGGGATTGAGCGGCGCGCGCATCGAAACGCGGACGATCGACATGCACGTGGCGCGTCTCCGGTCGAAGCTGGCGACGGCCTGTGGCGAAGAGATGGAAGAAACAATCACGACAGTTCGGGGCAAGGGCTACATGTTGGGGACGAGTGTTCGGTCAACCGACGGCCCAGCGGACAATGAACCCGCGGGGGATTCCGGATGACGTCGCCCAGGGAAACTCGGCAACACGCACTCATGGCGATCGTCGTGATATGGGTGTTGGTGCTCGGCGGGCTTGGGTGGGCAACATGGTCGGCGGTCGAATTGGATCGCCATGTCGCGGAGGATACCTGGCAGCGATCTTGTGCGGAACTCCGGGCACTGGCGCTGTCGGAATTGGATGCGGTGGTTGCGCCGGTGCTCTATCGAGAATCGGCCCGACCGTACAATCACTTTCGACGATACTACAAGGCTTCGGAAGCCTTGAGCGAAGAGAAGCAGCCGGTCGTTGGGGAGCAAGTCTTCTTGGCGTCGCCACTGTCCGTGGGCCCACCCAAACCCGATTGGGTATTGCTACATTTTCAATCACGCGAGACGGACGGTGAGCCGATCTGGAGTTCGCCGCAACTGACGGAGGAGGGGCAGTTTGGTGTTCCCATTGGTGAGTTTCCAGCCGAAGATCGCCGCCGGATAGCCTCCGCGGAAAACTGGCTGGCAGCCATGCGGGATCGATACACCCCCACCTTCCTGATGAACGAGTTGGAGACGGCCGTTGCAACACGCAGCGAGAACCAAGCTCGCCTGCTCGGCGAATCCGCAGCCCTGTTGGAGCCGCAATCTACAATGGGTGGTTCGGCTGTCCAGACGACACTGCGAGACGATGCGAGCGGAGGCGAATCGGAGTTTGTCCGTCGGGGCGTGCGTCTGTTGCGGATGGAACGAGAGAGTAACGTCGAGCTGTGCGTGCCTGAAAAGGTCGCGATGGAGAACTTGGATGCCGATGTCGATCCTTTGTTGGCGATAGAAGATCAAGCGGCCGGGTGCGTGTCCGTCGAGCACGGCCCCATGACGCCACTTTGGCTTGAGTTGATCGAGGGTGGGCCGAAGCAGCTTGCGTTCGTCCGCACGGTGATCGTGGAGGGTGATGTCGCCTGTAATCTTCAGGGGGTGCTGATTGATTGGGAGCATCTCCGCCATGAATTGCAAGTCGCAATCAAGCGGGCCTATCCGGAGGCGGACATCGAACCGGTCGGGACGGCGGCATTGGTGGGGCCGAGTTTGCGGGATTACTTAATGCAGACGATCCCGGCTCGACTGGTTCCCGGCCCCCCAGCGGTGGCCGTAATCGCGCCGCTTTCCTCAGGGCTTATCGTCGGGCTGAGCGTGGCCTGGCTGGCAACGATCCTGGCGCTGTCGGCGATCGCATACGGTGTCATGAAGTTTGTCACACTCGCCGAACGTCGGATGCGTTTCGTGGCCGCGGTGACGCATGAATTGCGAACGCCTCTGACTTCGTTCCAGCTTTACACGGACCTGTTGGCGGATGAACCCGACTCGAAAACCGAACGAAGTTCACAGTACGTCGAGACTTTGCGTAAAGAGTCGCAACGGCTTGGACGGCTGGTCGAAAACGTGTTGGCCTATTCGCGAATCGGGGACTCGCTTCCCACTCTCCAGCGCGGCGAGGTGCGCCCACAGGCTTTGCTCGATGCCGCGAAAAAGGCGACGGCGAATCAGTGTGAGGCCTGTGGTAAGAAGCTGATCATCGAGAGTCGATGTCGAGATGATTTTTTTATCGAGACGGACTCGGAGTTTGTCGCCCAGATCTTGATCAACCTCATTGAGAATGCGTGCAAGTACGGCGCCTCTGCCGCCGATTCCCGAATCTGGCTGACGGCTTTCGAGGCGTCGGAAGGCTGGGTGACGTTTGAGGTTGATGACGCAGGTTCCGGCGTGCCAGCGCATGATCGTCGCAACGTCTTCCAACCGTTTCGCAGGAGCGAGCCTGGCGACGGAGGACAGTCGAGTTGTATCGGCTTGGGTCTTGGCCTCGCACTCTCGCGGTATTGGGCGACCTGCCTGGGTGGACGGTTGGTGTTGCACCGGAGCACGCGCTCAGGCGGCGGTTATTCCGCGTTTGCATTAACGCTACCAGCTGACACATTTCGATAGCCGCCGCAAAGGCGCCACACGTCGTTTCCGAACCCCATGTCGGATGGGGAATGTGGAAAACCGATTGCTCACGAGATCGGCCGACGCGGCGGGTGAACACCACTGAACATTGACCACAAGCCGCTCACGCCGGTGTAGGCAAGAGGCAGTGCCCTTCCTCGGGCTTCGATTCAACCCTGTGCGTTGTCGCGGTCGATATTCATGCGACGGGGTGAGCGGCCGAACGGCCCAAGCGCCGTAAGCCGTTTCTGATAGCGACATTGAGCATCGGTACAAGGTGAGGCCGAAGCGGGATGCCGCCCCTCATGCCGCAAAGTGAAGATCCCTGTGATTCCTGACTCGACCTCCAATCACGCCGTGAGAAGCCCAACACACGCATTCGCCGCGTCTACAAACGTGGCAGCCTTTGGGCTCTCGGCTGCCACCACGCCAGCCGGGCGCACGATGTCTGGATTCCAGCCGTTGGCATCCGGCGGCGCGGCGCCGAACAGCTCGGTACCGATTGCCGCTGTTGCATCGAGAACCGGATCAAGGGCGGCGCGCCCCCCCGGCCTCCATGAGAACGGGCACGTCGATTGGCGGCGGCTGAGCCGGCAATTCATCGAATACCTAGTCGCCGAGTGCGGTCTTACAGAGAACAGCATCGAGGCGTACGGCCGGGACATCCGCGAATTCATCACGATGTTGGACGATCGGGATGTCTGTTCCGCCGCGCACTTGACGCAACAAATCGTGCGATCTCATCTCGTCCTATTATCCGGGCGAGGCCTCGCCTTGTCTTCGATTGCGAGACACCTTGCTTCGATCAAGATGTTTCTGCGATATCTCTACACAGTGGAAGTGCTGCCGGATGACCTCGGCGCCATGTTCGACACACCCAAGAAATGGCGGCGACTGCCGAAGACGCTTCATCGTGGGCAGGTTGAAGAGATACTCGCCGGTCCCCAGCCGGGCGAGCCGTTCTTCACGCGTGATAAGGCGATTCTCGAAACGCTCTACGCGACCGGGATGCGCGTGTCCGAACTTGCGTCTCTTTGCCTGAACAACCTCAACCTGGATATCGGATACGTCCGCTGTTACGGCAAGGGACGCAAAGAACGTATCATCCCGTTGGGGAGCTTTGCCATTGACGCCTTGCGTGAATATACCCGGAGGTTGCGCAAAGTCCTGGCGGATTCGGCGTCGGGCCCGGTCGAGGCCGTGTTTCTATCGCGAACCGGCAAGCCGTTGGATCGAACGAATATCTGGAGATTGGTGAGCCGGTATGCCACGGCCGTCGGGCTGCCCGGGCCCATCGGCCCACATACGCTTCGCCATTGTTTTGCCACACATCTGCTCGAAGGCGGGGCGAATCTGCGCGTCGTCCAGGAATTACTCGGCCATGCGGATGTCAGCACCACGCAGACCTACACCCACGTGGACGGCACCAGGCTAAAGTCGATCCATCAGCGCTGCCATCCACGCCAGTAATGCGACGATCAGGCATCTTCCAGACATCAACCCGGCATCTACCAGGCGATGCCGCGACCCCCGTCTACGGCGAGGATTGTGCCGGTGATGTAGTCGCAATCCGTCACGAGAAACCGTACTGTTGCCGCAACCTCTTCGGGGGTGCCGGCTCGAAGTGACGGAACGCGACGGGTGACCGCTTTGATCTGGTCTCTTCCCCAGTCTTCAGGCAACAGGGCCGCGCCGGGAGCGACGGCATTAACACGCACTGAAGGCGCCATGGCCTTGGCGAGCGCCTGGGTCAGACAGGAAAGCCCCGCCTTGGATACGCAGTAGGCCATATGGTCGGGCCAGGGTCGCTCCGCGCAGATGTCTCCCAGATTCACGATTCGCCCTTGCCCTTCCGCACTGAGGAATGGAAGCGCGGCATGAGACAAGATCATCGGCGCGGTCAGGTTTACCGCGAGCGTCTCGTTCCATTTTGCCGGCGAGAAATCGTCAAGGCTCATCGGTTCGAACATCGCGGCGTTGTTGATGAGGATGTCCAGCCGGCCCAGCGCCTCTACCGTTTTCTTCGGCAGGGAGGCGACGGCATCGGCGTCCAGCAATGAGGCTTGAATGGTCGTGGCCTTACGCCCGGCGGCGCGGACTAAGTCGGCGGTTTCGAACGCTTCGGCCTCTGAGGTGTGGTAGTGAATCGCGATGTCGCAGCCTTGTTGTGCTAATTCCAAGGCAATCGCGCGGCCGATCCGCTTGGCCGCTCCCGTGATTAACGCAACATGACCTTCGATCTTCACGCTGACTCCCTCAAAGACGACACACGAACTTAGCCTCAAGGTCCTCGTCGGCCACGGGGGGCCGACGCTACGGGATGCGCTGGCTATGTGGGCCGACGCGACCTGACGAGTTGTCAGGACATCTCCCTAATCGTTGGGTAGTCTAGGCGATTCCGCCACGGCTCACAAATGCATCATGGGGAGCCGCAGGTCGTGGCCTGTGTGGCCTCAAAACTCAGGGATGTTTAGGTTTGTCGCTTACCGAGAATCATTCGGATCGGCCGTGCCCCCCGGGGGGGTCGTCATCGTTGCCGGCATCAGGCGGCAACTTGTGCATCCGCCAGACATCGTCGCAGGAAGTGGGTTTTTGCGGGCTCCCGGTCAGGTAAGCCCGGAACCTTCTTGAAAAGACAATGATCGCCATTGAGCCGAAGACAAAAACCAACACGAGGACCATCGCCCAGACGAACGAACGCCACCAGTTGCGGGCTTGGGCATCGTCGATCAAAAGGGTCGGGCGCGTTGTGACTGCGGGCGATGTGACTCCGCCGTCCGTCACCGAACGATCGTTTCGAGAATCGGCCTCGCCCGTGGAACTCGTGGCATTGCCGGCACCTCTCACTTCCTGTGCGGCCTGTGCCTGGAGGTGAGGGGGCAAGAGATTGAAAACCACTGTGCTGACGATCACGGCTGCAAGACGTGAGAAACGCCATCGGCCAACGGAACGAACTCCGCACAATCGACGGGTGTGTGTTGCACAAGATGCAAGGGTTACTTCCACAGTCCTTCCCGAGGCGATCCGATACCCGTTGCCTGCAACTCGCCGAGCAGCCGGCGTTGTTCATCGGTCAATGGTGCTGGTGGAACGATCTTGATGACGGCGAACTGATCGCCGCGTGGGTTCTTGTTGAGTCCCGGCACACCCAATCCCACGAGTCGCAGTTTCGAACCACTTGAGGTTCCCGGCGGGATCGTCATGGTTCGGTCTCCGTCGAGGGTGGGTAAATCTACTTTGGCGCCCAACGCGGCCTCTGTAATCGAAACAGGCACATCCAGGTAAATGTCGTTGCCACGTCTTTCGAAGTATGGGTGTGGCTTGATGGAACATACGACATAGAGATCGCCGTTGGGATGTCCTCCGCCGCTTGCCTCCCCTTGCCCGCGAAGACGAATTCGTTGCCCCTCGTGAACCCCGGCGGGAATGCGAACGGAAATTCTCCGCGGCCGCTCGGCCGTTCCGCTCTGTAACGGGATGTCCACGGTGATGCCACGGATGGCCTGCTCGAAGGTCAAGGAAACGGATTGTTCAGCATCGCGGGCAGGCGGACGTGGTGGTGCGGCGGCTCGCGGGCCGGCGCCACGTTTGTTGAAGAACTGTTCGAAGATCGAGGCGCCGGCGGCGGATCTTGGACCGCCGGAACCGCCAAAACCGAACATGTCATCAAGGTCGTCGATGTTGAAAGATTGTCCGCCGGCCGTGGACCATCGCCAGTCTCCCCTGCCAGGCTGCCCCCCCATGTGCACACCCGCATGGCCGAACTGGTCGTATTTGCCGCGCTTCTCCTTGTCGGAGAGCACGCCGTAGGCTTCCTGGATTTCCTTGAACTTCGCCTCCGCGCTGGGATCGCCTTGGTTCTGGTCAGGATGGTATCGCTTCGCGAGCCGACGGTAGGCCTTCTTGATTTCAGCTTCCGTCGCGGTCTTGGATACACCGAGTATGTCGTAGTAGTCTCGTTGTTTCATGATCGTTGTTCGTGGTCGCGCGTCGACGGAACACGTCGGAGTCCCGCGGACGGAGCATTATACCAGCACAAGCCACGACCGACCACCGCGGCGCATCGTAGATCTGCGTCTCGCGGCTTCTCCAAAGACTCCCGAAAGATCCCCCGAAGAACCCCTGGCCTTGGCCAGGGTGTGCCTTCCCAATGTTTGTGCGGACACCCCCCGGCCAACGCCGGGGGCTCTTGCATCCTGAAATGGCAACTTGTGGTTACAGCAGGGCGTCGACGAGCGCACCGATGTCTTCCGGCGTAATCTCGCAATCCTCGTTCACATCCGCCGCGCAGCGTTCATCGTCGTTGGCCGGGCCGACGAGCAGGACATCCACGAATCGCCCGATATCCAGGCCGTTCAAATCACCGGTGCCATCCATGTCGCCCGGCAGGATGCCCGAACAGGCGGCCGTGTCGATGCTCCACGAGATCGCAATGTCATCGATGTTCCAACCGCAGTATCGCCAGCCGCCGTCGGTGGCGCCCATCGTCCACCGCAGATACACCGTCGCCTGGTTGTCGGCGATGCTCGATATGTCGAACTCCTGGTAGACCCACTCCTCGTCGGTCACCTCGACGGTGTTTTCCCAGAGGGTAGTCCAGTTCGAGCCGTTGGTGCTGATGCGAACGTATGCGTGGTCGTATTGTGGCTGTTCAACCCCAAGCCACCGCCAGAAAGATAGCGTTAGCCCCGTGTACCCGGTGCAGTTCAAAGCAGGGCTCGTCAGGTGCGTCTGCGACAAGCTGTTGGCGTAGTCACCATTCAGGTTGTAGCCATAGACGTTGCTTCCCGTGTGGCCGCTTGTGGGGTCGGGTCCGCCATACTCGCCACCGTCTCCCGTAGGCACACCGAACGCCCATTGCCCCTGTGTGGTCCAGCCCGGATTCGTATCGAGCGGGAACTCATGCACGGCGTAGGTCGGCGTGGTGACTGAAGCCGTATAGGTTGTCGTCGGCGCGCCGGCAGGCGCGTAATTGACACCGCTGCTCGTGCCGGTCGCGCTAAAGTAGAACTCCGGCGTGTCGTAGCAGCCTGGCGCGGGTAGTGTCACTTCATATGAATCGCCGCCGAGGGGCGTCAGGGGCACACTCACAAACGCGCCGCCATCGTAACGGTAGAACATGGCCGCACTGCCGCCGACAAGGTCTTCGCCGATAGGAATGATCTCGACGTCGATGACCTCCGCTTGGCCCGGCGCCATTTCCTCGGGCAAGCCATTAGGAAAGCCGAAGCGCGTTTCCACCTGCGCCAAGGCCCATTCTGAAAGGTGAAGAATGGCCGGCAGGTTTTCCTCGCACGTCGGCAGAATCTGTGCCGGGGGCAACTCGAATCCGTAGGTGCCGGTGTCGCGAAGCTCGATCGTGAAACCGAAAACGTCCTGATCACCATAGACCCAGTCGACCGAGCCGCCGCTCGCCTGGTAGATGGTCTCACAGATCGGGCCGGCCTCGTAGTACTTGCCGTGTACCGCCTGGATCAGACTTTGCATCGTACTGCCAATGTTCCAGAACTCCGTTCCATCAGGTTCCGGCGCACCCCCAAGGCACTCGTAGCCGTACGGCCAGAGGATAAGCTGCGAATAGCTGTGGTAGTCCATGTATGAGACCAACCGGGGATGGGCAGCGATGAAATCGCTCAGAACGGTCGTCTCGGGCTCACTGAACGGGGACGGGCCGCGGTAGGTCTCGTCGCCTGTATACCCGCTCGAACCGCCGCCGCCCCAGCCATAGGCCCAATTGCGGTTCAGGTCCACGCCGTAGGTCCCGTCACCGTTGTTTCGCCGATTCTTGCGCCAGAGCCTGTACGTGTTCCAGGTATACTCGTATCCATCCGGATTCACGCACGGTGCGAGATAGATGTCCAGCCCGTCAACCAGGGCGGTCGCATCCGGGTCGGTGCCGTAGTTGTTGACCAGGTAATCCGCGAGGTAGAGCACGACCGGAGCCGTGATCCACTCCCGGCAGTGAATGAGCGAGTGATAGAACACGGCGGGCTTGTTGCTGCCGCCGGGGCCCGTGATGTGCAACACCCAGATGTCGCGGCCCTCGATCGAAGTGCCGATGCTGAAGACCTCGCACAAATCCGGCCGCGCCGTCGCGAGGTCATTGATGAACTGGATGAGGTCCGCACGGTTCATGTAGGCGTCCCAGGTGCCCCGGCCGACCGGTTGCCTCTCGAGTTCGATGAGTTCCTGGATATTCTGGTGAAGAACTTCGACGCTCAGCCCGCTCGCCAGGAGATCACCCATCCTGTCAGGAGCGATCACGGCCTCCAGCGGCCTGATCCCTGGGTAGTCGCTCAAAATGGTCGTGGCGAGGCCTTCTAACTGCTCCAACTCCGCCGCAGTCTTGACTTCGACACGGACAATCTTGTAATCCGTCAGGTCCATCGGCGCGGCCGATGCGACGCCAATGAATGCGAAAGAGGCCCCCAGGACCAGTAGACAACAAACAACCGCTTCAAAACGCTTGGACATGGTGACCCCTTCTAAGCAGGCATGACGAGCAAGGACTGGAGGCGCGGCGTCATCCCTCTCCAATAGGATTTTCTCTATCGGCTCGCTCGCAAATATGATTATACCACATTCCGCCTGTTAGCCAAAGGACTTGATTCCGCCGGCCCGCCATCGGGTACTGGTATCATTCGGGTGCCACGGGCGGCTTGTCCGCCCGTGCCGGCACTGGCAGCAAGCTGCCGGTGGCACCCCTCGACGAAACGATACCACTATCCGCCAGCGGACCTGCGAATCTTGAGTTCTTGACGCCCGAGAATCCTGGGCTTAGGGTGCGCTCTCTGTTCCGAGGGCAGGCCTCTTGCCTGTGAAGGGTCCGGTACCGGTCTATTACAAAGGACACGAGCCTTGGCCACAGCAAACTTCGATCCGCAATATCTCGACAACAAATACCACTTCCTCCTGCGAAAGCTCCATTCCCTCACCGGCATCGTCCCGGTCGGCCTGTTCCTCATCGAGCACATGCTGACAAACTCGCGGGCGTTTAATTGGTGGGGGCTCTTCCAGAGCGGGCCGGATCAGTTCAACGAGGGCGTCAAGTTCTTGCACAGCTTGCCGTTTCTGCCGTTCCTGGAGATATTCGGCATCTTCCTGCCGTTGGCGTTTCACGCCATCTACGGCATCGTGATCTGGCTGACCGGCCGGAGTAACGTGACCGCCTACCCCCATGGGGATAATTGGCGATACACGCTCCAGCGCCTCAGCGGCGTTGTCGTTCTCCTGTTCGTCATCCTACACCTGCTGAAGTTCAGGTTCGCGCATTGGATCAACTGGGGTGACGAGTTCATGTCCCACGAACTCCCGGACAAGTTCGCGATCACCCAAAAGGGTCTCCTCGAATGGAGCCCCGGGGGCAAGGGGGGGGCGGCCGTCTCGCCGTGGATCACGCTGAGCATCTACTGGATCGGGCTGACAGCAGCCTGTTTCCATTTCGCCAACGGCATTTGGGGTTTCTGTATCTCGTGGGGCATCACCATCGGCAAACAGGCACAGAGGCGTGTGCTCGCCCTTGCCACAATTGTCGGTGTGATTCTGTTTATCTGGGGCAGCCTGAGCCTCTACGCGTTCAAGACGACGTCGTGGCCCCCCTCCGGCGACACCGAGGCGCCGTCGGGCCATGACGCTTCGCACGTTGCCGTTATCGCATCCGAGGGTGGCTAGTAGCATCCGAGCCCCGAGCGCAAGCGAGCGGGTTCACTCGTAGCGTCGGCCTCCCGTGGCCGACGGGGAACTTGACAGGAGATTTTCGCCAGATGGCCACGAAACGGAAAGTGATCGTGATCGGCGGCGGGCTCGGGGGGCTCTGGGCATCGCTGCGGCTCGCCGAACAGGGCGTTAGCGTCGACATTTTCTCCCTCTTCCCGGTCAAAAGGTCGCACAGCGCCTGCGCGCAGGGCGGCCTCAACGCCGTGCTCGACGTCAAAGGCGAACAGGACACCGTGTGGCAGCACATCGTCGACACGATCAAGGGCGGCGACTATCTCGCCGAACAGCCGCCGATTAAGACCTTGTGCGAAATGGCCCCGGGCATCATTCATACGTATGACCGGATGGGCGTGCCGTTCAGCCGCACCCCCGAAGGCGTGATGGACCAACGTCTGTTCGGCGGCGTGAAAAACCGGCGGACCTCGTTCGCCGGCGCGACGACTGGCCAACAACTTCTCTACGCCGTCGATGAGCAGGTTCGACACCACGAAGCCCTCGGCAAGGTCGAGAAGCACGAGGACTGGGAGTTTCTCTCGGTCGTGCTCGACAATGAAGGGCACTGCCGCGGGATCACGGCGATGAACCTCACGGACTCGAGCGTGCACAGCTTTCGGGCCGACGCGGTGATCATGGCGACCGGCGGTCTCGGTCTGATATTCGGTCGGTCCACCATGTCGACGAACTCGACCGGTGCAGCTGCCGCCCGGGTGTACATGCAAGGTGCGAAGTTCGCCAATGCCGAGTTCGTGCAGTTCCACCCCACGGCGATGCGGGGCCACGATAAGAACCGTCTGATGTCCGAGGCCTGCCGCGGAGAGGGCGGCCGAGTCTGGGTTCCAAAGACCAAGGGAGACACACGCGCTCCGAATGACATCCCCGAAGCGGAGCGGTTCTACTTCCTCGAGGAGTGGTATCCCGCGTACGGCAACACCGTCCCGCGCGACGTCGCGTCCCGGGCGCTCTACAGGGTCTGTCAGCACATGGGCCTCGGCCTTGGCGGAGAGGACGTTGTCTATCTCGACCTCTCCCACCAGCCGCACGATTTCCTGGAGGCCCGACTCGGCGGCATCCTCGATATGTACCAGACCTTCTCCGGCGGCGATCCCTACAACGAGCCGATGCAGATCTTCCCAGCCATGCACTACTCCATGGGCGGCATTTTGGTCGGGTTTGAGAAGGACGAAACCACCGGCGGGATGAAGCGCATTTCACCGAAGAACCACGCCACGACGATTCCCAGCCTCTTCGCCTGTGGCGAGTGCGACAGCGCATACCACGGCGCGAATCGACTCGGGGCGAACTCGTTGTTGAGCGCATCATTCAGCGGCCTGATCACAGGCAACGCTGCCGCCGCATACGTCAAGGGCTTGAAGCAGGGCTCCGAAGAGGCCGACGCCACTCTTTTCGACAACGAGAAGAAACGCCAAGAGGGGATCAACAAGAAACTGACCTCATCCGACGGCAAGGAAAACGCCTTCACCCTGCATCGCGAGTTGGGCCAACTCATGCAGAAGTACGTCTTCGTCGAGCGCGATAACGAGGGTCTGGACACTGCCCTGAACGGCATCAAGAAGCTCAAGGAGCGATCGCAGAACATTCGTCTCGACGACAACGGCAATCGGCTCAACCAATCGCTGTCATGGGCCAGGCAGATTCAGGACATGATTGTTTTGGCGGAGGTGATGGCCAAGGGCGCCCGGCTGCGCGACGAGTGCCGCGGCTCACACTACAAGGCCGAGTTCGAACTCAAGATTCCCGAAGGCAAGTTCGAGGGCGATCCGGAGTTCGAGGAATACAAGCAGAAGTGGAAGGCGAATAACGACAAGTGGCTCAAGTCCACGATCGCGACCCATACCGAGGATGGCCCGGAGATCAGCTATCAGGATGTGGATCTTTCGGTACTACCCCCGGAGAAGCCCAGGGACTATCGATAGGAAACGTATCGTCGGCCCCCCGTGGCCGACGATACCGCAGCGTCCGACTCCGCGTCGGACAAGTCCGTCTGTGGCACCGGCGTCCCGCCGGTGGAACCACCGCCGAAATGGCGGTACCACCCGTAACGTCCGACCCCCGCGTCAGACGACACCCGTAGCGTCGGCCCCCGTGGCCGACGTCCTCCGATCGCAGGAGACGCAGAATGGCCGACAGAGAGATCCGTTTCAAGATCAAGCGGCAAAAGGGCCCCAACGACGCGCCGTACTGGCAAGAGTTCACAATGCCCTATGCCCCTTCGCACAACGTCGTATCCGCGCTGATGTTTCTGCGCGAGCAGGCGGTGGACGCCGGCGGCCGGAAGGTGGAACCGGTCGCTTGGGACTGCAACTGCATGGAGGAGGTCTGCGGCGCCTGCGCGATGATCATCAACGGCGTCCCCCGTCAGGCATGCGCCGCGCTCGTGGACGATCTCGAACAGCCGATCGTGCTTGAGCCCCTCTCGAAGTTCCCAATTGTCCGAGACCTGGTCGTCGATCGCGCGAAGATGTTCGACGCCTTGAAGCAGGTCAAGGCCTGGGTTCGGGTCGACGGCGGGTACGACATCCACCGTCACGAGCCGCTCATCTCTCCGGACAAGCAGACGATCCGATACCTCTTCTCCCGCTGCATGACATGCGGCTGCTGCATGGAGGCCTGCCCCCAGTTCCACGAAGGCTCGAGTTTCATCGGCCCAGCGCCGCTCGCACAGGTACATCTCCACAACGCCCACCCCACCGGCGAATACGACAAGGAAGACAGACTCCACGCCGTCATGGGCGAAGGTGGTATTACCGATTGCGGCAACGCGCAGAACTGCGTCAAAGTCTGCCCGAAGGATATCCCGCTGAC
The DNA here is from genome assembly GCA_964611695.1 of uncultured Planctomycetaceae bacterium. Taxonomy (GTDB): domain Bacteria; phylum Planctomycetota; class Phycisphaerae; order UBA1845; family UTPLA1; genus CAZTAR01. Next base: position 22,226 of record CAZTAR010000010.1, read on the forward strand.
CGACGCCATCGCCCACCTGGGGCGGCAGACGACTGCACAGTGGTTGCGAGATTTGTTTATGAAGTAGGGGTGTCCTTCCGACCACCATAGCACCCGGCACCCCATTTTGAATCGTACCCAACCGGGCCGGCCGATTCAATCGAAGATGGCCGGAAGAGGGCAGATGCCGACGGATAATCGTTTTCCCTTCGAGTCAACTTCTGACGTGCCCGATGCATATAACATGTGTAGGAGAGTCGTGTTCTGCGTTTAAGGCGGTACGATTATCGTCGCCGCGGCCGGAGGGTGGTGCCGGATGAAATCACTTCGATCATCACTACCTTGCCTGCTTATGCTTGTTCTGCCGTTTGCCGCTACGGATACGGTCTTCGCCGATGGGAAGTTCTTCCGACAGCTTGAAGTCGCCGATGAACCCGGCATACAAGCCCAGCGGGCAGCAATCGTCTTCAAAGATGGCGTCGAGACATTGATCGTGCAGTCGGATGTGGAAGGAGAAGGCACATCCTATGGGTGGCTGCTCCCGCTTCCCGCCGAACCCACCTCAATTGAGCCCTGCGCGGCGAACGCTCTGAATGCTCTCACGCGTGTCGTGCACCCGGAAGTGGCAGGCACTCCGAAGTTATTTGTTGCTTTCAGCGTCCTCTTCTTGTTAGTTGCCGCCGTCACCTGTCACGACCACTTGGGCCGTAAGGATCGAGGGACTGTTCGCGCATCCGTCATGAGCGTCCTGTCGGGAGTCGTGATACTCCTCGTCTTGGCCACCCTGTGGCTTCCGGCACTGAGTAGTGCCGGCCTGGCGGAGTGTTCCGATGTCGAGGTACTTCAAACAACCAAGGCGGGCGTGTATGACGTGACGATCATCAAGGGACGAACGGAAGAGGCTGTAAGAAGCTGGCTTGCCTCCAACGGCTTCGCCTGTCCCGCGTCGGCGAACGAAGTCATCCGCGGGTACGTGGCCAAAGAATGGTGCTTCCTTGCGGCCAAGGTGACCCCTAACGCCAAAGGTCCGGTGGCCCACCACCCGCTCAAGATAGCCTTTCCCACATCGGTTGCGATCTATCCGCTCCGACTCACAGGTTCGGACGGCGATCCAATCCAACTCGACCTGTTTGTGATTGCCAAGCGTCAAGCTACCGCCGCGGGTATGCAGACCTGGTTCTGCGACCGGTACCCCAGGGGCAAAGTCAATCACTACTTCGGCGAGCATCTTTGTGAGACGCCTCCCATCTACGCGAGTCAGGAGACGCCGATATCCCGCATCGGCATCCCGGACGTCTCCACGTTGATGTGGCCGGGATGTGTCGTGACGCGTCTGCATGCCCGGCTTGACGCGAGCGAAATGCGGGAAGACCTGAACCTGACGTGGCTCCCCACCAGGCCAGGACAGGCCGCGCTCTACAGCTTGGGGGGCGCAGCCGCCCTGAGTTCGAGCGTTGCAGCCATCGCCCTCGCCATGATGCTTGCTTGGTTTACTCGAACAGCAATAAAGAGGGGCTGGTCATGGCGCATGATGCTGCGGCGGCGCCTCGCCTTCGCTGTGCTCTTGGGACTGCTGGCGGGAGGTGTTCACTATATGACGCTCTACGTTGTGCTGGCGAAAGACACGGGCAGGGAAGCGGCACGGTCGTGGAGAACACTCGTCGCGCACGGTTCCGCTTTGTCAGCTCTCTCCGGAATGCCGCCGGATTCGCCTTTCCCAAAGGCGTATCGAGAACTGGTAGCCGAACATTGGCCCGACGCGATCCAGGAACCGGAAACGGACCTGGAAAATCCAGGGGATTTCAAGATCGAGACCGCTGACGAGGGCTGGCGGCTGACCATCGTGGACTGGGACTACATTCCCTGCACGATCTTGATTGCTTCTGACGGAACGCCAAAGCCTGCGACCAATTAGCATGGTGGATAGGTTTTCACAGCCTCGAATCTTTCTCTTCCGATGTAGGGTGGAGTCTTATGGAGATTGGGAGAGTGGGCATCCTTACTGTTTGAAGATGGAACCGCTTTTTCCACAGGAGGAGCCGGGTGCCATGGCTTCACGGCCCGCGAAAGCGGGACGGGTAGCCATGCGAATGAGGAGGCGGCGTGAAGAGGCGAGCAAACATGCCTACTCGCAGCTGCGCCGCGCGAAGGCCTGGCACCCGAGCCTTATGATTACCCCAGGGGGGCGAATACTCTGATCGCTCAAGCCGTTATACTTTGAGGGGCTCCGGTGTTAAGAACATGATACCTCCTTCCCTGAATTTGAGGTGGACAAAGAGAATCAATCCAATACGAAAGGAAGAGATGTAATGAATGCTCGTGGTTTCATGGTGGTGATGGCGTGTTTGCTTATGGCTGGAGCGACGGGTTTGGATCAAGACGGCCTCGTATCATCCGCCCAGGCCCAAGCCCTGCCCGATCTTGGGCCCGACGACACGGAGTCGGCCAGCCCGAAGCGGGGTGACATCGACGCGAAGTACCGATGGAATCTGGGCGATCTTTTCCCCGACGATGCTGCCTGGGAAACGGCGTTTAAGGATGTCGGCAGTAAGATCGAGCAGTTGGCGGAAATGAAGGGAACGCTTGGCAAATCACCTGAAGCGTTGCTGAAGGTCCTGCAACGCCGTGACCGCACCTCCGCCGAGCTCGGAATGATCTTCCAATACGCCGGCTTGGCGTATTACCTCGACATGAAGGATGCCGAAGCCGGCAGTCGGTTCGAACGCGCCAAGTCGCTCGGCACCAAAGCGGGCGAAGCCACGAGTTGGCTCGTTCCCGAAATCCTGGCACTCCCAGAGGAGAAGGTTTCGAAGTGGATGGATGAGAATGAGGCTCTAGCCGTTTACCGGCACGAGTTCGACGACATCTACCGCCAGCGTGAGCACGTCCTCTCCGCACGCGAAGAGGAACTCCTTGCGATGGCCGGCGATGTGACTTCCTCCTTTAACACGATCTTCGGCCGTTTCCAGAACACCGATCTGGACTTCCCGATGCTGAAGGATGATAAGGGTGAAGATATGCAACTCAGTACTGCGAAGTACTACCAGTACATTTACTCGCCGGACCGTCGTCTGCGAAAGGACGTTTTCCTCGGCCTGCACGATGTGTACCTCGACAAGCGAAACACCATATCCGCCATCCTCAGCGGCCAGTTCAAGCAGCACATGTTCTACGCCAAGGCCCGCGGATTCGATTCTTCGCTCGCCTCCGCGATGAACGGCCCCGGCATTCCTGTCGAGGTTGTCGAGAACTTGATCGATACCGTGAACAAGCACTTGCCCAAGGTGCACAGGTACACGGCACTGCGGAAGAAAGTGATGGGGTTGGACGAAGTGCATCGGTACGATCTTCGGCTACCGATGTTTTCCACCTCGGAAGGTGACGTCCCGTACGACGATGCGAAGAAGACGATCCTGGCCGCACTCCAGCCGATGGGAGACGACTACATCGCTACGGCGACGAAGGCGTTCGAGAGTCGATGGCTGGACGTGTATGAGACACCGAACAAGCGAAGCGGCGCATTCAGTTGGGGCACACCGCTCGCCCCGCATCCGTTTATGTTGTTGAACTATCACGGGACGCGCAACGACCAGTCCACGGTCGCCCACGAACTGGGCCACACGATGCACTCCTGGTACACCATCAAGAACCAACCGCTGCCCTATGCCAACTACGCGAGCTTTTGTGCCGAGGTCGCCTCGACCGTCAACGAGGTCCTGCTGGGCGAGTACCTGATGACCCACGCCAAGGATGACATGGAACGACTGCTCGTCCTCCAGGAAGAAATCGAAGGCATCCGTACGACCGTTATCCGGCAAACGATGTTCGCGGAGTTCGAGAAGACGATCCACGAACAGGCTGAAGCGGGGCAGGCCTTGACAGGTGACAGCCTCTGTGACACCTACGGCAAGATTGTCCAGAAGTATTACGGCCC
>CAZTAR010000011.1:0-25609 GCA_964611695.1 uncultured Planctomycetaceae bacterium
GGCCGAGGGTCCTTTCGGTCGTTGGAGGCCAATGATGTTTCTCGTCGGCCACGGGGGGGCGACGCGATGTGGCCGCCCTACGTGGGGGTGAAACACCGCATGATGGGCGAAGCCATTTTCGTCCTCAGTTAAGTATCGGAGTGAGTCGGGGGTGATCTGCACCGATCAGGCTCTGTTTCGGATTGGAGGGAGGATTTGACAGAACTGGGAGAGTGGCGATTATTCCCTTTGATGCGGGATGGAGCGGGGCGTGGTGTGGGTTGCGTTTATTCTAGACGGGTGATGTTCCGGTGGGCCGTTGAGGGCAATTGGTGTTTCTCGTCGGCCACGGGGGGGCGACGCAACGGGGCCGGCTGCTTTCACGAGATGGAGGTCGCGCGATTCGCATCTTGATTTTGTCCAACTTGTGGCCGCCGCACCATTTGGGGGGGTATGAGCTGCGCTGTCGAGAAGTCACGTTGGGACTTCGGGAAGCGGGGCATGAAGTCCGTGTGGTAACGGGCGGGTATCGCTCAGACTGGGCGCCTGGCGATTGGCGGGACCGTGCCCCCCTGCCGGAGGCTGATGCTTCGTGGGTCACGCGCGGTTTGCAGATTCGGTGGGGTCCGCCTTATCCGCCGGAAGACCTTCCGGGCATGCTTCGTTGTGAGACAGCGAATCGACGGATGCTGCAGGAGATGCTCGCGAAATTCCGGCCTGATGTGGTTGATGTTTGGGGGATGGAGTTTGCGTCTCAGACGTTGGTAAATGAACTGATTGCGACGGGTACTCCCGTGCAGATGACTGTCGATGATACGTGGCTGGTGGACGGTTTTGCCAGGGACCCGTTATGCCTCGTGACTGAGACGGCTCGGCGGTTGGATATGGTGATGAGGCCAAGTTTGCGTCGGCTTTGCAGCTTGGGACACGCGCGACCGGGCCTTGGTGATGCCGCTGTTTGTTTTGTCTCTCAGGCCCTGCGCGATCGGTATCGGGCGGCTGGTTTCGATCATGCCCGATGTCGTGTTCGGCTGGCGGGCTTGGATATGTCTGCCTTTCGCGCGTCGCCCTGCGCTGCCGGTCCACCGCCTTTTGTCATTGCGAGTGTCTGTCAACTCACGGCGTCGCGCGGTCAGGCGGACTTGATCGCGGCGGCAGCCCAGGTTTCCGGAGAGCGGGATTGTCTTTGGCCGATCGTCGTTCGGATTGTCGGAGGTGGCAGTGCTGGATACGTTGCGGCGTTGAAACAACTGGCGGCTGAGTCGGCTTCTGATCGGTTTCGTGTTGAGTTTCTGGGGCTGCGGAGGTCGGAGGATGTGGCCGCGTTCTATGCCGGCGCGCATTTGTTTTCTTTTACGTCACGTCTTCCTGAAGGATTGCCACGGGTGCTGATGGAGGCGATGGCGGCAGGGGTTCCGATCATCTCCACCGACAGCGGTGGTCAGCGCGACATCCTCGACGGCAGTCGTTGGGGGAAGTTGTTACCGTCGGGTGATCGGGCGGCGCTTGTCAGCACGATTCGTGAGGCGATGGCGGAATTGCCCCGATGGCAGTCCCGTGCGGTTGAAGCGAGGCGACATGCGTTCGATGCATTTGACATGGCGCGGTATATCGCGGCGCATGCGGAGGACTTGGGCGAAGTCGCGGGCGACGGCAGATCACCGGTTGCCGGCATGACCCTGGATGCGGGTCTGCCGGGGCGAGATGAGGTGGCGGCTTTCTCGATCGCTTTGGGTGAGGTGATCGAGGCTGACTCGGAAGCGTTTGGGGTTGCGGAGGATCTTGATGGGGCGTGGCGGCGCGGTGTGGTGCTCAAACAGGCCGGGCGATTGCCGGCCGCGGAACGGCTTTTCGCCGAGTTGCTTCGCGTTGCGCCGGACGATGCCACGCACGTCCGGCGGGCGACCTTTCATCTTGGGGAACTTGCCATGATCCAGGGGGATTGGTCGCGGGCTGTCACTCTTTTGGAGGGTTGCCTGGCTGTGGCTCCGGATCACACGAAGGCCACCTTTGATCTTCAGCAAGCCTGTCAACGGCGATTGCCGGATCATCTCTCAGGTTTGGCCGGTTGAACGCCAGGTCGACAACACCATTGGGTGTTGGCGCCCTTCGATAGAGCGACGCGGTTGGGTCTGTGGACAGGGTGTTCCATCGCGGGCTGGTGGCCAGGTAGCGATCCAGCTTGGTGCCTTTGCGCACGAGGGCGAGGTCGACGTCCTGGTACGCTGCGAGGCCCTCGATGAGTTCCGGTTCCCGGATGATTTGGGCGTAGCGCAGGAGTCCTTGGTCGCGGTAGAGTTCACATCGGTCATCGATGTAGATGCGTGCTTCCGGCAGGTGGTAGATCAGGTAGCCGCCGAATCGCATGTCATTGAAGATGCGCAGCGGCGAATCGGCCCTGTTTGACGGACCTTTGGTGAGGCCGACCGGCGCGGCGGAAGTTTCGGATCGGGCGAGATGTTCGCGGAGGTTTTCGACGGCTCGCACGGGCCAGTAGGCTGGATCGAGACGGGCCCAGTTCGCACCAATGAGCGGACATGGGATGCGGTTTGCCTGAAGGAACAATGCCAGGGCCACCACAGCGACGGGTAGCGTGAAGGCGAATGCGCCGAGTTTCGACCGGGTGATTCTTTGCCGGTGGTTGGCGGCGGATGCGGTTCGTCGGGCGGCGGCGAAGGGCAACATCTCGGCGATGGCGATGACGGCGACGACGGCGAACAGCGGTCCGTGACGCACGCGGCTGACGGCGAGAAGAAGCCAGACAAGCGGTATGAGCCACGTGAGGCGAAGGCCGAGCGGGGTGTGGGCCGTCTCGTCAGAGAAGGTCCCTTGGTCATGAGGTGTTGCTTCGGAGTTGTGCTCAGCGCGACGGAGGTTCCTCCATGTCCTGATTAGCACGGCGAGATAGACGGCGGCGAGTGCCACAATCATGCCACCCTCGATGGAGAAGAAATCGAGCGGGGCGTGTTCGATGATGAGTTTTGGCAGGACTTCGGAATGCATGAGCCCCAGCCAGACTCGGGGCAGGGCCGGGCCGTAGGGATTCACGAGGACCGCGGTGATCGACAAGGAGGCGACGGCGCCGATGATGATCGGTTTGATTCGGCGTGTTCGCTCCAAGCCGAGACGTTTGGGGAGCGATGGGGCTGCCAGCCAGGCGAACAGGACGATGAGTGTCGTGGCGATACCGCCCAGCGCCCCGCCGTGAATGTTGGTCCAAAGAACGAACAAGGGCGGCAGCAGGAGGAGTGATCGCGGAGAACGTTTGCCGGCCTCGACGTCACAGAGGAGGCCAAAGCTGACGGCCATGAAGGCGATGGTGGCAAGGTGCGGTCTTGCGAGGAAATGGTGGCTGGATGCGGCAATCGTGAGAAGGAGCAGGACCGCGGCCGCCGGCCATGGGAGGCCGTTCCTCACCAATCTGCGGGCAAGGGCGGCGAAGAGGAGTGCCAGGAGTGTGGCGGAGAGAAGCAAGAGTCCGTCGAGCCCCGCCCATGCGTGAACGGCCGCCATGATGCATTCGCTGAGCCACTGTTGGGCGATCCAGGATTGCCCTTGTTGGCTGAAGGAGAACGGATCGCTATGGATGAGTTTTCCGCTTTGGATGATTTTCTGTCCGACGACGGTGTGCCAGAAAGTGCCGGGGTCGCGTAGCATCTTCTCCCGGCCGACCCAGAGCAAGGCGAGCCAGATGGCGAGGAAACAGGTTATCCATGCCCTGGCGTGGCGGACGGGTGGCACTCGGATCGCAGGCTCAGGAGAGGCCCCTTGGACGATGGGCCGGCGTTGGGAGTTGAAGGAATCGGTTCGATTGGATGAGCCTGTGTTCATCGTAGCTACTATCGGTCTGGTAGCAGCACGGCTAGCATAATCGGTTTGGCGAAACACGGCTCGCGAGGCGTGATTCAGATGTCGTCCGAAAACGGGTGGTGTTGTGATGTGCGTGGCTTTATTGAAGTTTACGTGGTTTACGAAAGAAACATTCGACCTTTATCAGGAGCCCATGGATTGCGATCCATGGGCTTGGCCCTTGTTTCATTCGTTATCCAAAGCTCAATCATAGACCCGCGATTCGAAAACTGGGAGACAAGGTGATGGACCAGTATCTTGAGGCGGCGATCGCAGAGGCCAAGATTGGATTGAAAGAGGGGGGCATTCCGATCGGTTCTGTTTTGGTGATTGACGGCGCGATCGTCGGTCGCGGGCACAACCGCCGGGTTCAACAGGGTAGCGCCATTCTCCATGCGGAGATGGATTGCTTTGAGAATGCGGGACGATTGGGGGCACGCGATTATCAACAAGCGACGCTGTATTCGACCTTATCTCCATGCGATATGTGTAGCGGGGCGTCGTTGTTGTACAAGATTCCTCGAATCGTTATCGGTGAGAACCGGACATTTCAGGGGCCCGAGGCATACTTGCGAGATCGCGGGGTTGAGTTGGTGATTGTGGATGACGCGACGTGCGTACAACTGATGCGTGACTTCATATCGGATCATTCTGAACTGTGGAACGAAGATATTGGTGAACCGGGGGGTTGAGTCTGCTGATTGGGTTTTTCATTTGAACCTGGCGGGGTAAGTTTGCATCACTTGGAATCAGCGCATGCTGTTTCACCGGGGGGATTCAGCTTCTTATCGAACTAGCAGAACACGCTCGACGATACAGAAGAGCCTGGGCTCTTTTCCTCAAGGGCCTTCACAAGTCACCCGATAGTCGGAACGCACACCTTCGTAGCACGGTGTTTCGAAGGGGATTCTGAATGGATATTCTGGGGGCTATCAAGCTCCGAATCACTTGGGTTCCGCATTTAGGCAAAGCAGCCGTCACCATCATGGGCGGCCGAAGGAATGGGGGTTGAACAGATGAAACGCAGTGGTTTTACATTGGTCGAGTTGTTGATCGTCGTAGTGATCCTGGGCATTCTCGCGGCCGTGGTTGTGCCACAGTTCTCGGACGCCAGCACGGACGCGCGGTTGAGTTCACTCAGCACGAACCTGCAAACGATTCGAGGCCAACTCGAGCTGTACAAGCTCCAGCATAACGGTAACTATCCGACCCTGCTCACCTTCACTGCGCAGATGACCGCCGGTACGAAGGCGGACGGCACAGCGGGTACCGATTTCGGACCGTATCTCCAACGGATTCCAAACAATCCTTTCAGTAACACGAACGACGTGTCGACGGACGCGGCAGCCTCCGATAAGGCGTGGCACTACACGGCGGCAACCGGTGTGTTCAAGGCCAACGACGGCGGCACGACCAATGGCGTCTTGCACGATTCGTTGTAGTCCCTTCGCGCACGAAGCAGTAGATATACACACAATGCCTGGAACCCAGGGGACCGGCATGCACTGGAGAACACCAGGGCATGCCGGTTGTTTCGGTGATGAGCAGCCGGGGAGTGCGGGTGGTACGGGCGCCTCGCCCACGCAAGGCCGTGGCGACCTGATTTCGTCCGGGCGGGACGCCCGTACCACCCGATGATTGAGGCGTGACAGAGCACTCGTGGGATGTGTGCCGGTGGAGTACCGGACCACGCCCCTGCCAGGGTCGGGAGCAGTTGGGCATGTGGCGGTTTCCCTATCGGGCCTTGCCGCGAAAAATCGATGGCACTTCCTTGCAACGAATCGTATGTTTTCTTCGGTGCCACTTGAGGCGCCCCGGAGATTGAGCCTATGAGGTTCTTAAACAACCACCATTCTGTTTTTCGTGCGCAACGTCGGGGGTTCACGTTGGCGGAGGCGATGCTTTCCGCCTCGATTCTCGCGATCGTCTCGGCTAGCGCCGCGCTTCCATTTGCCGCGGGCATTCAGCAAACAAACGAAGCCGCCCGACTGGAGCAAGCGGTCGAGCTCGGCCAGGCGATGATGGAAGAAGTTCTGGCCCGGCCGTTCTTCGAGCCGGACGATCGGGTCGCTTCTCCCGGGCCCGGGCCTGGGGAGACAACTCGAGATTTATTCAAAAACATGGACGATTTTCACGCCTACGCGGAAACGGCGGGCGACCTTCGCGACTTCGAGGACACGCCCATCACCGACGCATCGCTTTCCGGTTACCGGCGCGAGGTGACGGTTGAGTATGTGACGATGCCTGGATTGGGACAAGCCGGCGACGATGTGGATTCCTTCGTTCACATTCAGGTGAGAGTCTATGAGGGCACCGCCCTGCTGGTGACGTTGGACCGCCTTGCAAGCAGAGAGGACTGAGAATCATGTTCGATTCGTCATTCAGAATCCCAGGTCGGCAGCGACGGGCCTTCACACTCCTCGAGCTGTTGTTGGCGGCTTCGATTACGGCAATGGTGGCCATGGCAGGTACTTCCCTGGTCTTCGCCATTGCCAACGCTTCTGAGTCAAATCGGAACAATTGTGACGTGAAGAACACCGGCCATTATGCGGCCAAACGCATTGGCAGGGCTGTGCGAGAGGCGCGATGTGTTGGCGAGGTGTCGGCAACGTCGCTTACGCTCTGGACCGAGGACAAAAACGGCGATGACCTGATGAGCCTGGATGAGATGGCTTTGATCTACTACGACGGGGTTGAGAAAGAAATCGTCTATGTGCGGGTGGATCCGAGCGTGGATGATGCCACGCCGGTTGCCGAGGCAGACTTTGAGGATTTCGACACGATCGCGACGGCATTCGGGGGCGCGGACGTGCAATCCGTTGTATGGGCCGAGGAGATCGAGTCGTTGAATTTCATCGGTTTTCCGAACAACACCGAGACGCGCGTCGTTGACGTTCGGTTGGCGATCAACAACGGCGAGGAAGAGATTGCATTTCGGACTTCCGCGAGCCCGAAGGCCCCCGCGGACTACCTCTTCATGCCGGAAGCGAGGATCGATCCGACGGATGGCTCGTCTCGCGTCCGGCGAAAGCACTTTTCTCGGTGGGAAGGTTTCGACGATTTGGACGGCGAATAACGGGGCACGCCTGAGGCAGGTGGTTGGTTGATGAACATCATTCCGAAATGGAGAGCATGACCGCCGTGTTACGCGACAGTAGGAACAAGCAGTCCCCCTTTGTGCGGCACCAGAATAGTGTGGGTGCCACGGGTAGTTTGTCGGCCCGTGGCGGCACTGGCAGCAAGCTGCCAGTGGCACCCTTGAGTCGAGCCGGCACTGGCAGCAAGCTGCCAGTGGCACCCTTGAGTCAAGCTGTACCCGTGCGCTTTGTGCGGCGTCGAGGCTACATCCTGATCGTCGTGCTCGGGCTGACGGCCATTGTGACGACGCTGGGTTTGGCGTTTCTCGATGAACACAGCACGGTGATGCCGGCCGCGATGAACCGGAAGGCGGCGACGCGCGCCCAATATCTGGCGGAATCCGGCATCGACATCGGCTCGCATTTTCTGTTGTATCCTCCGACGACGGTCGCGGTGGGAGATTACTGGACCGGCGCCACCGGCATCGCGATCGACGCGACGGCCGACTACACGAATGTGGCGGTTATACAGGATGCCACCAACGAAGATATTTTCACGATCAAAGCAATCGGGGTGGTGCATGACACGGACGGAACCATCAACGGCAAGCACCAGATTATTGCGAAGGTGCTTTTGCCGGAGATCCCAAAGTGGAAGATTCCGTTTGCGTGGCTGGGCACCAATAGGGCTTGGTTGATGTGGCCATTTAAAGTCTACGGCGACATCCACTCGAACGGCGACCTCCGGGTGGAGAGTTGGTGCAATGGCGCCCTGTCCGCGGTGAATTGGGTGAATTGGTGGGGTGACGGTCCCGTAACCTCCATCACGGATTGGACGGACCCGTATCCCGCGCCGAGTGCCGATGCCGCCGTCTATGCAACCTACACCCTCCGGGGAACCGAGTACACAGCCTACGTCTACAACCATAGTGATATGAACGAAGGCGATGCGGTCGCATTGAACGCCATTGATATGTCAGCAACGAATCCGGGTCGCATCATCCTGGCAAAGAGCGGCGGATTCAAGATAAAGAGTAACGTGAATCTGCTCGGCACGCTCGTGGTCGATGGCGATCTGAGGTTTGAAGAGAACATCGTGCTGACCGCCATGCCCAACTATCCCGCCCTGGTCGTGGAGGAGGGCATCCAAGCCGACGGAAACGACTCCTCAATCCAGATTGCGGGCAGTGTCTTGTGCGGCGAGTGGCTCTGGGACCGTAACATGGATAGGGTTGTGGTGGAGGTCACGGGCGCGGTCATTGCCGGGGAGGGGCTGTACCTGGAAGAGACTGACGGCGACTACAAGTTCAGGTGGGACGCTGATCGGGCGACGTTTTGGAACTTCGAGGATGCCGATGCGGATCTGAAGCCCATCACGATTTTGGAATGGAAAGAGTCTTGACAAGGGAGTGTCATTGATGCGACGCGAAATGCGAACGGATCGGTTCACACGATCGATTATGGTTGTGATAGCCTTATTGCTTGGTGTGATTTGCGTTGGGCTTTGGCGGGACGGCCCCAGTATTTTGCCGTCGGCCGAGGCACAAGTACCGGACTCTGGTATGCAACGAAACCAGATGCTCCGTGAGGCTCAGAAGACGAATGCGTTGTTGGGACAGATTCTCAAGCACCTGCAAGAGGATACGGTTTCAGTGACGATGGGTGACGCGGATAAAGCGAAAGAAAAGGACCGAGGCCTTCGAGGGGGCAGGCGTTAGGCAATCGCCCACGGATTGCGATCCGTGGGCTTTGTGGGCCGTTCCGTGGGCTGTGGAGCGTACGGAATGAGGTTTGATTTGGCGACGGTCCGGAGGGATGGCAGATGAATCGGCGAAGCGGGTTTACCAGCATCGAGCTGACGATTGTGGTTGTCGTAGCGGCGATCCTCACCGTGGCGGCGATTACAGGCAGTGATGCCTCTGAGAAGGAACAAGCCAAACAAGCCAGTCTTCGGTTTGCATCGGACGTTGCTTTTGCCCAGAGCGCCACGATTGCCAGGCCCGACGATCCCATCATCATCAAGGTTGATAAGGCAGGTAATCGCTACTGGCTCGCGCACTCCTCGCACGCAAACACGCCCATCACGCACCCTCGGACGGGCGAGCCGTACATCGTCAGTTTTGGCGAAGGCGGGACGACGAGGCTTGATGCCGTCGAGATTGCGAGCTGCGACTTCGACGGTAGTCATGTTCTCACTTTTGACAGTGTCGGCGATGTGGAGCAGGGTGACTCGGCAACGCTCTATTTTTCCGCCTGCGGCGCGGCGTGTAAGGTCGTCGTCGGCTCGCGCAAGATTACCAGCTATGACTATGAATTTGATTTGATCCCGAAGGCGGGATTCGGAGAGTCCGAAGGAGGAGAGAGCGAACTGCCTGGCGGCGGCGAACAGGGTGGCGGCGGCGAACAGGGTGGCGGTCTCGGCGAACAGGGCGGCGTGGGCGTGCAAGGCAGCGCCGGCGCGCTGGGCGGCTTGTAGCGATAACGCCGTGCCTCGCAAGGGCATACAGGTCGTCAGGCGACCATGGTGTGGTCCCACTGGGACCGAAACCGGGGAGGATCCGGGCGCCGCAGCGCTTGTGAAGATGCGATCACGGAATGGCGAAGTTCCACATCGCCACCCGGGGTCCGGGAATGGCCTCATTGCATTTTGTCGCCACGGATGAACAAAGAGGATCTTTGCTCGACCCGAGACAACATTGCCGAAGCAACGACGGAAGGCAGTCCGAGAACTCGAACCACCACACATCATCTGTCGCCGTTGTGAATCAAACCGGTCAAGGTCACCCTAGAGACCACCGATAAGCCATCTGACGGTTGCCGTTCGCACGGCAGGGTACCGTGCGTCATGTGAAGGGGGGGCTGATTTTCCCCCTCGCCTTGCGATGTATCGCAAGGTCGTTCTCGTACATCGCAGTCCGTCGCGCCGCTTGGCGGGGTGTGACATTTTCGGTACTTGAACGAAAAGCCGCTACGAGCGGGGTAACCGTGGGAGGCGAGTGTGCTGAAGCGACAACCACGATATGGGCCGATCGGGATCGACATCGGCGCCGCGAGCCTCAAGATGCTTCAACTCGTGGACGATGAGGGCGTTCCCTCGGTCGCGACGGCGGCGCATTACATGATCCCGCCCGGTGTTGACGGGGCTGTTCCCCGCGATGTTCTGGTCCAGCGCGCCATTGCCGACGCCCTTCGGCGACATCCGTTTCGCGGTCGGGCGGTGGTCAGCGCACTGGGAATCCGAGAATTCCAGATGAAGAGTGTTCGGCTGCCTCGGATGCCGAAAGCGGATCTTGCCTCCGCGGTGGAGTTCGAGGCGCAAGACCGATTTGATCTCGATCCCGCGACGAGCCAGTATCGCTTTATCACGGCGGGTGAGGTGCGTCACGGGAATGAGTTGAAGGAAGAGGTGATCGTTTTCGCGGTTGGGAACGATGTGGTTCAGTCGCGGCTGGACATACTCGAGTCGTGCAAGCTGTTGCCGACGGCGATCGACATTACGCCCTGTGCCGTGGCCCGAGGTTTTTTCCGTTATCTGCGTCGCACGGAAGACGTTCATGCCGTCAATGTGTTCATGGACATTGGATTATGCGGCACCGGCATCGCCATCACGCGTGGCACGGAGTTGATGTTTCTGAAGGTCATCGATGTCGGAGGGGAGCACTTTAACAGCGCGGTCGCTGAATCTCTGAACATGTCGAAGGAGGCCGCGGGCGAGCTTCGGCTCCGAATCATGCAGACCAGCTTGGGTCGCCGGGGTGAGGACAATCAGACAGTTCAAGAAGAAGTACGGACGGCGGTGTCGAATGCGGTTCGTCCGTTGGTGGAACGGCTGGCCCGAGACGTGCAGCTGTGCCTGCGTTATTTTTCCGTCACCTTTCGAGGTCAACGTCCAGAGAGTTTGACGTTTGTCGGCGGCGAAGCGAATGAGCCGATGCTCGGTGCGATCATCGGCGAGTCGGTGGACGTTCCTTGCACGGTTGGACATCCGTTGCGGGGAATAGCGAAAGCTTCGTTGATCGGCGGTTCCGACAGGCGCACCTTTCAGCCGGCGTGGGCGGTGGCGTGCGGGTTGGCCATGTGGGCTTCGGATTGGGTGAAACCCGCGACGGCCAAGGTCGGCACATCATCGGGAGTCCCGGCGAGCGCGGTGTCATAATCGATTCCAGGGGGTACTGGCAAACGTGAAGGATTGCGACTTCATCCCGGCGAGGTATCACGAAGCGAAAACGCTGCGTCACGCGGTGAAGCGTCGGGCGTCTTGCTTAGGGATTCTGCTCGTCATCATGGCAGTCTGGATCGTCTCGCATCATCATCGAATCAGCACAGCCGAAGCGATGCTGCCGGATTTGGACCGCCAACAAGAGCAGATCGAGATTCATCTGGCAAAGAAGCAAATGATGGAAACCCAACGAGCGGGCCTGCGCGACCACAAGCGTCTTCTCGGGGAGTTGGAGAACGTGGTGAGTCTCGAGTTGGCGTTGAGCGAAATCGGCCGCCTGCTTCCGGAAACGGTCGTACTGACGGATTTGAAGCTGAGGTGCCCTTCGGTGGCCAGATTCTCGCCGGAATACGAAGATCAGGAGGACCCGGCGTCGTCATCAGGTGGTCGCGGTCCGCAGAAGGCCACGATGGCGAAGCGGCTGGGGGGTGTTTCCACGGAGGTGCCGCAGATGTCCATCAAGGGGATCGCCGTGGCCAACCCTGACGTGGCTCTGTTTGTTGCGAACCTCGAAAGTTCTCCCCTTATTGATCGGGTCAACTTGACCGAGGCCAAAAAGCCGATCGTCTGGTCGGGATACCGAGCCCAACAGTTCGAGTTGACGTGTGAACTGGTTGCGCAAGAGGGCACAAAACAATGAGCCTTCTCAAGCTCAATCTTATCGCAGTGGCGGTTGTGGTCATACTGACGGCAGCGTTTGCGTTCGGGCTTTTGATGCCGGGCATGAAGGAACTTCAGGCGTCGCAGGCAGGGATCGTTTCCAAGGCAGAGGAAGTGTCAACTCGTCAAGAGATCGTCGGCGATGTCAGCGACCTGTATGCCTCGATTCTCGCGTTGGACGAGGAGATGCACGACTTTCAGGAGCACCTTCCCTCTGATCGGCGACTGGGGGAATTCTTGCGTGATGTTTCAAACAATCTTCAGGCCTGTGGCGTGACCAACTACATTGTTCAGCCGCGTCCCGCGCTCCAGGTGGAAGTCGAAAAGCTGCCGGCCCATCTGAAGGAAGCGGCCTGGACGACAATTCTGCCCGTGCAGGTGTCTTTCAGGAGCGACTTCGGCCGGGTGTTCGAGTTCATCGGGAAGATGGAGGCGATTCCCAGGCTGTCGCACGTTGAGGCGTTGTCGCTGGTGAATGACGAGCAGAAACCTGGGACTGTCCAGGTCGAGATGATGCTGCACACCTATTACCTCTCGCAGTAAGTATCCTGTGTTGCACGCAAAGTGAATGAAGTTTGACGGAGCAACGGATGGCGAAACAGGCCGGCAATTGGATCGCGAAGTTCAAACAGGACTTGGTCGCGGATAAGAAGAAGACCGGGGTACTGGGCGGGTTGATGTTGGTCCTCCTCGTGTCTCTTCTGTGGCTCGCCGAATCGGATGATACACCGTCGGAAGTGACGGCCCAGCCTGTGGCGCCGATCATCGCGGCCGCGTCGAACCCAGCCACCGCACCCAGGATTCGCCCCATCCCGCAGGCTGTGGTATCTCCGACGATGAAGAAAGTGCTGGCGCGGGGTGAGGCGGAGACGACTGACCGATCGCCGATGTGGAGCAGGCCGGCCGGACAGAGACGGAACCGGACGAAAACCGTTCCCGTCAGCGACATGTCTCGAACACTGACGCGCAACATCTTTGCATCACCTTCCTGGTCGCTATTCCCGAGAGAGATCACCTTGCAACTGCCAGGGCCGAGCGACGTCGAAGCGGGGAAGAGCCGCCCCTCTTTGTTGTCGCAATTTGGCGCTTTGCTGGCGGCACAGCAGGCTCAGCGCGCGGAGGAAACCAAGGCGATCGATGAGGCGTTTTCCCAATTGAAACTGCAATCGACAATGACGGGTCGCCAGCCCTTGGCGTATGTTTCCGGACGTCTTGTAGGCGTCGGGGATACAATCCACGAGTTCTCGGTCGTTCGGATCGAGGATAAACGGGTGATTCTCCGGAAAGGCAGTTTCAAACGCGAACTAACAATGCCTTGAAACAGAACCCACACCTCCCGACAACCGATTAATTACAGGAACAAGAAGAGGATCTGCTGGTCGCATCGAGAGAGGGCGAGCGGGGGAATCTCCATGACGGTAGACGGGCAGGGAGGCCGTAGCGTGAACTTGAACAAATGGACAGCGTATGCGCGAATCGCGCGGCCTATCGGCCCTGGCACGATCGCGCTCGTCGTCTGGTGTTTGGCGGTCGGTCCACATCACGCCTGGGCGCAATCAGAATCGGACAAGGTAGACTCGGCGGTTACCGAGGTCGTTCGGGATGTGGACTCGACGGAACAAACCGAGGCTGAGCCACAATCGCCGCTTATCACCATCGGCATTGACGACCGGGTGACAGTTCACGTAGCGGGACTTCCGTTGGCGGACGCCCTGCGAATGCTCTCCGAGCCGGCCAAACGAAACATCATTCTGGCTGAGGGCGCGAGTGGCCAGGTGACGGCGAGTTTATACAACGTGACATTCAAAGCGGCGCTCGATGCGATGCTCCTCTCGAACGGCCTGGGGTATCGCGAGGAGGGCGCATTCATCTACGTCTATCCCCTGGAAACGCTGCAGAAGATGCAGGAAGCCCGGCGGCATGTTGTGTCCCGAGTATTTCGGTTGACGTATGTGAACGCAGCGGTGGCAAAGGATTTGATCGAGCCGTTATTGAGCTCCATCGGGAAAGTTTCGGTGACGCCGCCCTCCGAAGTGGGTCTTGGGGGCGAAGCGGGCATTGGGGACACTTCGGGTGATGCGTTGGCCTCGGCGGATGCATTGCTTGTCACGGATTACGTTGAGCGACTGGAAGAGATTGCGTCGGTATTGAAAGAGCTGGACGCCCGGCCGAGGCAGGTTTTGATCGAAGCGATCATCATGCGTGCCTCGTTGAACGAGGATAATGCGCTCGGAATAGATTTCACCACGGTTGGCGGGATTGACTTCACGACGCTGTCGAGCACGAGCCCTGCCGCCCAGGACATCACGACGGGGAATACGCCATCCGACATGCTCGGCGATACGACGTTTACTGTTCGCACTGATTTCAACGCGGCGGTTCCGGCCGGAGGCTTCACGCTGGGGATTCTCAAGGATCAGATCAGCCTGTTTATCCGGGCACTTGAGCAGATCACGGATACGGAGATTCTGGCGAACCCGAAGGTGCTGGCCCTGAACAAGCAGGTTGGGCAGGTGATCGTCGGCCGACGTGACGGCTATTACGTCACGACGGTGACTGAGACGACGACGGTGCAGACTGTGGAGTTTCTGGAGACTGGGACGTTGTTGACGTTTCGGCCGTTTATTGGTGATGACGGGTATGTTCGAATGGAGATCCACCCGAAGGATTCCACCGGCGGCGTCGAGGCTGGGCTTCCGTTTGAGGTCACGACGGAAGTAACCTCCAACATCATGGTGAAGGACGGCCACACGATCTTGATCGGCGGTTTGTTTAGGGAAAACAGCCAGGCGACGCGTGGGCAGGTCCCTGGTTTGGGAAACCTCCCCGTGGCTGGGGCGCTTTTCCGCACGACGGGTGATTCGTGTGTGCGCGAAGAGGTGATCATCCTGTTGACGGTGCATATTCTCAAAGGCGAACCGGATGAGACCGCGGGTGATGCGATGCGGGAAGACCTGGAGCGATTCCGTGTGGGGATGCGTAGCGGGATGCAATGGTTCGGACGTGAGCGCCTGTCACAGGCGCACTACCGTTCGGCTTTGGAGCATCTGGCCAACGGTGATACCGCGAAGGCCCTGTGGGATGCTCGAATGGCCATTCACAACAACCCTCAACATCTCCATGCGGCGAAGTTGAAAGAGCGTCTTTTGGACGAACGCGACTGGAACTCGGACACGTCGGCGATTCGGATGTATCTGCATGATCGCATATCGGAAGAGCGGGGAATCACCACCGCGCCTTTCGGTCGTCCTTGCCCGCCATTTGTAATCCCCGAGGAACTCGACGGTCAGGCAGGCTTTGAAGAAGACGAAACCGGGCCGGAGGACGTATCTCAAAGTGTATCCTTCAAAGTCCACGGCACAGGCGTCCCGTCCGTGATTCCACCGGCGGCGCACCAGTCCGACATGAGTTCCGGCGCTGTCTTCGAGCCAGGAACAGGAATGGAGCGGGAATCGTGAGCCAACATCCGCACATTGTGAAGCCGACTTCGGTAGTTGTGGCGATGGCATTCGCGACATTTGCATTCGGCGGATGCGGAGAGGGTTTTTCGAGCCTCGTGGGGAACCATGTCTCGAAGAATCGCAAAGCGGATGCGCAGAAACAGTGGGACGCGATGCGTGGAAACGTGAAGCTCCAACTCGCGGAGAATCAACTGCACTCCGGACGGTTGGACGAAGCTGAAAAGACACTGGAGCAAGCAATCGGCATGTCTCCGAAGAGCAGTCGGTCGTATCTGCTGATGGCGAAACTCGAACTTGAACGCGGTGAGTTGGCGAAGGCTCGCGAAGCCATTGAGATTGCCTCGTCGCTTCCGGGCAATGATGCAGAGGTCGAGTACGTGGCCGGCATCGTGGCGCAGCGTTACGGCGATCCTTCAAAGGCGCTCGGGCATTACACGTACGCGGCGATTGCCGCGCCGCAGTCTGTCTCGAACACTCTCGCCCGGGCGGAGATGTTGGTCTCCCTGGGGCGCACGATCGAGGCGTTGGAGGTGATCAACGAGCGAATCGCGGATTTTGACGGCAATCTCCCGATCCGCATGCTCGCCGCTCGCCTTAATCGGATGCTTTCACTCCGTGGTCCCACGATTGCGTGGTGCCGCGAGGCATTGCGTCTCTCTCAGGACGACCCCTATGCAACCGCGGAATTGGGGGAAATGTTGGTTTGGGCGGGACAATACGAAGAAGCCATCGGCATTCTACGTCCGCTCGTAGAAACCGAACCGGCCAGCGAGCATCTCTTTGACGACACGGTCCGGCCGGAGATCGGCGGGGTTGTGACACCGAGTGTATTGCGTGCGTTGGCCCGCTCTTACCTTGCCACGGAACAGTGGCTGCCGGCCAAGCAGGCGGCGAAACCGTTGATGGCGCGTAACAAGCAGGATGTTGCGTCGTGGTGTATTTTCGCTCGGGCCGCGATGGAGTCGGGGGATGTGGCGGGCGCTTGGGAAGCGCTTCGGATTGTCCATTCGCATAACCCGGCGACCGCGGAAACGAGGTTGTTGGCGGCGCATATCGCACTCGTCCGAGGTGACAACACCGCGGCGCTCGAGGCTGCGGACGAGGCGGTCGAACTCGATGCGTCCTTCGTGCTGGCGTACTGCATCATGGGACAGGCCCTTGAGGCCCTTGGGGAATCCGACCGGGCTCGGGAAGCTTACTCCAAGGCCGCGGCATTGGACCCAATGTCTCCCGTCGCACAGTCTCTTTTATGTGAAGTCACTCCGAAGATTCTTCAGGTAAAGACAACCGGCGCGGGCCTGAGCACGAACATGAAAGATGACGATGACGGAGGTGAAGATGTTGAAAAGCCATATGAGATGACATGTAAGAAGCCTTATGAGAAGCCGGGAGAAATGCCCTGTGCGATGCCAGTTGATAGGCGATTTAAGAGGCCAATCGAATCAACAGCAATGGAGATGCCATGAAGAGGCCGGACATCAAGCCTTGGTCACAGCTTGATGAAGAGCTGGAGGAGCACGGGGGCGCTTCGAACAGTTCGCGAGGTTCATTTGCCCACGACGCAGATGAGCATGGCCCGTTGCGCGATGGCGTCCAGTCTCCGCGTGGCGTTGTAAGATCCTTCACGAAGGTCGATCCTCGTTGGGCACTGGGGCCATTGGGTGCGTCGATTGTCTGGATCGTTTGGGAGGTGGTGCGGTCTATCGGTGGCGATGGCGGTATCCCGGTGGTCCGCGCTCTTGGGATATTGGCGTTGCTGGCTGCCGCCGGTGCGATGCTCGTTCTCTCGATCACCGCCAGGAAGCATGCCATCGCGAGCTTGCGGCAAGCAATCTTCGATCATGGTGTTCGGCCCCCGTCGGACCTGAAACATTCTCCGCTGGGCGAGGAGATGCGACCATTCTATGAGGCGTTGGAACATCATACGGCGAACATCGAGCTTCGCGCCTCTGAACTTCTGAGCGAACACAAGCAGCTGGGGATCGAGTTGAGTCTGTCGGAAACTCACCGCCGGAAGGCTGAAGCGATTGTCGAGGCGATTCCCGAACCGATTCTCGTGACGGACTCGTTCGACCAGCTTGTGCTGGCCAATCCGGCGGCGGCGGAGTTACTCGGATTCGAGGTGGACGACGCGGTCAACAAGCCACTGGCTGAGTTGGTTTCGGATCACAAGTTTGTGCATTTCATTGAACAAGTACGAGACGTGAATAGTCGCGCCGCGAGCCGTACGCTGGAGCACGAATTCGGCGATGCGACGTACGCGGTGCGTTTCAGCCCGTTCGTTCCTCATGCGGCGGGCGGCGGCCCTTCCGATGATCGCCATGGCGTTGTGGCCGTTTTTCATAACGTCACGCGCGAACGGGAAGCCTCCAGGCGCAAGAGTGAATTCGTAGCACATGCTTCACATGAATTGCGGACGCCGCTCTCGTCGATTCGGGCGTACGTTGAGATGCTCGTTGACGGTGAGGCAGCGGATGAGAAAACCCGTGGCGAGTATTACACGATCATTCAATCGTCGGCGGACCGACTGGGACGAATGATCGACAACATCCTCAACATCAGCCGGATTGAGGCTGGCACGGTTCGGATCAACAAGGAACCGGTGGCCATTTCGCTGGTGGTGAAGGAGGCGATTGACACTGCCCGCCCGCAAGCGGAGGAAAAGAAGATATCGCTGACGGAAGAGTTGACTCCCGTGGTGAATCGTGTGCTGGCGGATCGGGACATGATCTACCAGGCGGCGTTGAACCTGTTGAGCAACGCAATCAAGTACACCCCCGAAGGAGGCGGCGTGGAAGTTCGGATGACTCCGAACGAGGAAGATCACACGATCAGCATTCTGGTGAGTGACACCGGCGTCGGCATTCCGAAGGAAGACCTGCCTCGGATGTTTGGCAAGTTTTTCCGTGTGGAGGCCAACAAGAAAATGGCCAAGGGAACCGGGCTGGGGCTGAACCTGGTGAAGAATATCGTGGAGACGATCCACGGTGGCAAGATGAGTTTGGATAGTGAAGTGGGCAAAGGTAGCACATTTGGGATGACGCTACCGATGGTCGATTAAGACCGGCGTTCGAAGGAAGATTCTCAATCTGACTGGGGGTACATGGAGATGGATGAACACACAATCCTCGTTTGCGATGACGAACCTCACATTGTTCACATCGTCGCGACGAAATTGCGTAACGGCGGTTATAACGTGGTGACCGCGGCTGACGGGGAAGAGGCGTTCGAGCTGTGTCAGGAAACGCACTTCGATTTGGTCATTACGGATTATCAGATGCCCGTGCTCAGCGGTCTGGAGCTATGCGCGAAGCTCCGGTCACAGGAATCGAACAGTGATGTTCCCGTGATTATGCTGACTGCCCGCGGCTTTTCCATGACTGACGACGACGTGAAAGAGACCAACATTCGAAAGGTGTTGGCGAAACCGTTCAGTCCGCGCGAGCTTTTGAAGAACACTCAAGAGATTCTGAACGTGGTCCCGCAAGCGGTCGAGGCTGTATGAGGAGGGAGTCCGGGATGAGCATCGTACCGACCATGAAGGTAACAACCGCGAAAGAAGGACGCTTGCCTAGCGGAGAGTCGCCGAAGCCGCTCGCGGAGGTAAGCTTCGAGCGTCTCACCCAACACTGGCGTAAGCTGTCGGTGTGGCTGACACTCTGGGACGACAAGGGTGACAACGTGTCGTTTGATTCAGATGCGTCTTTACCCTGGGCATCATTTTGGGATCGCGGGACGGCGTTTCGGGAAGAACTCAGCCTGATCGCGCGTAATGTCTGCGATGCAGTGAAGAAAGGCGAATCCGACGTCGAGGCCGTGGTTCCAATCTCATGGCAACCGGACATCGGCGTGATGGCGGCTCCGGTGTGGCGTCGCCGTCGTGTTGTGGGGGTCGTGCTGGGCGTTGGGTTGCTGACAGATCGCCCGGGTGAAGGATTCGCTCACCTCTGCGGGCAATGTGACCTGGATCTTGACGCCACGGTCCGCGCTGCGCCGCAATGTCCGTTCCTCCAGGGAACGATGTTGACCGCGGCGCAGGGCCTTCTTCGAATGTCTGTCGATCAGACGCGGACCCTCGATGTGGCGGAGGAAGAGACCTGCATACTGACTCGTAATCTGGAGAACACTTACGAGGAGCAACACCTGATATACCAGGTCAGCGGCATGATGGGGCTGCCTAAAAAGCCGATGGATGTGTTTAAGTCGGTGGGTGCCGCATTGCATGAAGTCACTCGCGCGCAGGGCGTCGCATTTGTCCAGATTGAACAGAATGCTCCCCCGTCGACAGAGGTCAGCGGCACCAACGAAGATATCGAAGATCGCATCCTGCAAGTGGGCAAGGGGGCCCCGAATCTCTCCGAACTCGCGAGACTCATGGCGTGCCTTGACATCAACGTTACTTCACCGGCTCCGTATCTGCTGTTGAACTCGGCTTTTGAGCGAACAGAATTGGCGTGGGCGAAGGAGTGGCTGCGACATCTTATCGTGCTCCCGCTGTGGCACGAGAAGAAGCTGCTCGGCGTTATGATGGCGATTAACTGCATCGATGAGGGCGATTTCACTTCCGTGGACGTGCAGTT
Organism: uncultured Planctomycetaceae bacterium; assembly: GCA_964611695.1. Taxonomy (GTDB): domain Bacteria; phylum Planctomycetota; class Phycisphaerae; order UBA1845; family UTPLA1; genus CAZTAR01. The sequence continues at coordinate 19,826 of CAZTAR010000011.1, forward strand.
GTTCCGAGCGGTGGGTGATCGAGTCAGTGCGTTTTTGGAAAACCAGCACCTTTACGATGATCTGTCGAATCTGTTGATGGGATTGCTGCATGCGCTGGTGAACAGCATTGATGCCAAAGACCCTTACACCTGTGGTCACTCGGAGCGAGTCGCTTATATCAGTCGATGGCTGGCACAGGCGAGGGGATTGTCGAACGCCGACTGCGAGCGAGTCTATTTGGCAGGGCTGCTTCACGACATTGGCAAGATTGGTGTGCCGGATGCGGTTCTGTGCAAACCCGGCAAACTGACCAAAGAAGAATTCGGCGCGATGAAGCGTCACCCGGAGATTGGAGCGAAGATTCTCTCGAAAGTCCGGCAGGTCGCGGACCTCGTACCAGGCATTCTTCGCCATCACGAGCGTGTGGATGGTCGAGGGGTATCCGTCGGGGCTTAGCGACGATCGAGTCCCGCTGTTGGGCAGGATCATCTGTCTGGCGGATTGCTTTGACGCGATGACCAGTAATCGCACGTACCGTGTCGCGCTGCCCCTGTCGACAGTGGAGGCGGAGATCCGACGCTGCTCTGGGACGCAGTTTGACCCGACGCTGTCCGAGCTATTTGTGAAATCAGATTTGGTCGCATTGTTGAAAAAGACGCACGGGTTTTCCGGCGCGGTGTCGAACTTCGGCCAGCAAGGCGCCCTCCACGCCGTCATGCGGGAATCGGGGACGGAGCAGGATCACATGTCGGAAGGTCCTGGGGCGCGGGCGAGTGTACGTTGAATGGTGAATCATAGGGGTGGCGTATCGTGTCAATGAACATCACGGAGTATGGAAGTGTCACGGTGCTGACTCCGAAGGATGACCTTGTCGGCGAATATGTGGAGATTTTCAAGGAGAAGACGGGGGAACACGTCGCGCAGGGCAAGTTCGATATCGTTGTGGACTTTTCGTCTGTGGGCGGCTTAGACAGCACGGCCCTCGAAGCCCTGGTGGACTTGCAAAACCAATGCGAAGAGGAACTTGGCTCCGTGAAGTTGTGCGAATTGGATGAGACGTTGACGAAGATACTCGATATCACGCGTTTGATGCGCAGGTTCGAGGTTTTCGCCCAATTGGAGCCCGCGGTGAAGAGCTTTGAATAGAGGCCTATTCGCCCGCGTTCCATGCAACGGCTGTTCGGAACAGCATCACAGCATAGCGTCGGCACCCTGTGGCCAATGCATTCTCGCTGGTTGGAGGAACCAATCTCGACCCTCGGCGGGCGCGACCGGAAGCGATGAGAGGCAGTTTTGAAGCTGCAAAGGATCACGGCACGATGGGACAGGCAGTCGCGACAAGCACACGAAAGCAGATCGGGCAGGTGCTGCTGGCGAAGGGGATTCTCACCCAAGAGCAGATCGAATCCGCCATCGAAGAACAGCGAAGCCGTGACCATCGCCAGTTGCTCGGCGAGGTCCTCGTCGAGATGGGCCTGGCGACGGAGGATCAGATTGTCGAATCGCTGGCGGAGGCCTACAACGTCCCGTATGCCAAGCTGATCCCGCGTCTTGCGGATGCCAAGGTGGTCGAGCTGGTTCCTCGGGAGTTCCTTGAACAGCACAATGTGTTGCCGCTTTTCAAGGTACACAACGTTTTGACGGTTGCGATGAGCGAGCCGTCGAACGTGTTCCTGATCGAAGAATTGTCGAGGATGACGAATTGTACGCCCCAGGTCGTCGCGGCGACCTCGGCGGACATTCAGGCAATCCTCTCGCAATACGTCAAGTCAGCCAACGTCTTTGTGATCGACGACATTATCGAAGACGTCTCGACGGATACTTTCGAACTGATCGAGGCGAAGGTCGACGATATCACCAATTTGGAGGGCATGGCCGGCGACTCGCCGGTGATCAAGCTGGTGAATTACCTTTTCTATAGTGCCGTCCGGGAAGGTGCGAGTGATATCCACATCGAACCTGACGAAAGCCAGCTTCGCATTCGGAATCGTGTTGACGGTGTGCTGTACGAGAAGCTGAAACCGCCTTCCCAGATGATGGCTCCGATCGTCTCCAGGATCAAGATCATGTCGGGGCTGGACATCGCAGAGCGGCGTCTTCCCCAAGACGGCGGCATCCACGTCATGATGGAAGGCCGCCCGATCGATCTCCGGGTCTCAACGTTGCCGAACCGACACGGCGAGAAGGTCGTCATCCGGATCATCGACAACACACAAGCATTGATCAACCTGGAGACGCTCGGTTTTTCGATCAATATGCTCAAACTTTTCCGCAAACAACTCAACCAACCGCATGGTCTGGTTCTCGTGACGGGGCCGACGGGCTCCGGAAAAAGCACAACGCTCTATGCAGCGCTTGCGGAGATCAACGCCCCCCAGAAGAACGTCTCCACGGTTGAGGATCCGATTGAATACAACCTTCGCAACGTGAATCAGTTCCAGGTGAGTGAGAAGATCGGCCTGTCATTCGCCACGGTCCTTCGCTCGCTTCTGCGTCAGGACCCGGATGTGATCATGGTAGGTGAGATTCGCGACGATGATACGGCGAAGACCGCCGTTCAGGCCGCGCTGACCGGGCACATGGTCCTCTCGACGCTCCATACGAACGATGCGGTCTCGGCGGTGACGCGGCTAAACAACATCGGTGTCGAAGATTTCCTGATCAGCGCGTCGCTGGATGCGGTCCTCGCACAGCGTTTGGTGAGGAAGATATGCCCGCACTGCAAAAAGGAATACGAGCCGAGCCCCAACATCAAACATGCCATGCAGAAGCTGGGGCATGAAGTGGAAACACTGATGCGGGGCGAGGGATGCTCGAAGTGTCATGGTACGGGGCACTCCGGCAGAATCGGAGTCTACGAATTGTTTGTTCCAGGTGATGACGCCAGACAGGGGATTTCCGAAGGCGTGCCTCTTCAGGAGCTTCGCAAGCTCGCGCTGGCGACAAACATGACGACGCTTTATCAGGACGGCATGGATAAAGCCCGGGCAGGAATCACGACCGCCGAAGAAGTATTCCGTGTGTGCGCGGGCTAGCGGCATCAGGGAGGACGACGGTGTCCACGTTGACCAATGAAAACACAGTTGAGCCGGATCTTCCGAACGTTGCAGTTAATCAGACCAGGGCAAACGCGGGTTGCTTGAATTCTCCCGTCGCGAAGACTTCAACTGGGGCGCTGAAATCCTTGCTCGCCGAGACAGCGCGACGCGGCGCGAGCGATCTGTTGCTGATCTCCGGGGCTCCACCAGTTGTTTATTCCGTCGAAGGCTGGCAGCCGTTAGGTGACCAGCGACTCTCCCCGGACGACGTTCGAGATGCTGTCGAGGAGGTCTTGGATGAATCACAACGAACCACCCTTTTAGAACGGAGAGATCTCGACTTTGCATTGGATGTCCCGGGGGCCGGCCGGTATCGCGTCAACGCGCACTATCAGCGTGGGACGCTCGCGGTGGCGATCCGAACGATCCCGGTGGCGGTGCCGCGATTCGAGGATCTAGGTCTTCCGCCGCAGGTGTTGAAGTTGGCGGATATCACCAACGGCCTCGTCCTCGTCACGGGGGGCACGGGGCAGGGAAAGACCACGACCTTGGCCGCCATCATCGACCACATGAATCGAACGCGGTCGGCACACATCGTGACCATTGAAGATCCGATCGAGTTCAGCTTCGAGCACGGCACTTGTTTCATGGAGCAGCGTCAGATTGGCGACGACAGTCCGACGTTCTCCTCGGCACTCCGTCACATTCTTCGCCAAAGGCCGGACGTCATCCTCATCGGCGAGATGCGTGATCTGGAGACAATCTCCACGGCATTGACGGCCGCCGAAACGGGACACCTGGTTCTGGCGAGCCTCCACACCTCAAGTGCCGCACAGACCTTGGCTCGTGTGATCGATGCATTTCCACCCACGCAACAGCCGCAGGTTCGCACGCAAGTGGCGGCATCTCTTCAGGCGATCGTCTGTCAGATGCTCGTGCGGGATCATGCGAACGAAACGTTGGCGCCGGCCACCGAAATACTCATGGCATCTTCGGCCGTGTCGCGGGCGATCCGCGACAATGAGACGCACTTGATTTACTCGATGATGGAGACCGGTAAACGCCACGGAATGCATACGCTGGAACAGTCGCTGGCCAGCCTGGTCCAGAGTGGGCGCGTTGCTTGGGAAGAGGCGCACGCGGCGGCCCATCACGCAGTCCATCTTGAGCGACTGGTCGGCCGCTCGGCACCCGAGACTGTTATCGTTTCGATGCCCGCGGATGAATCATTTGATCCCGTCTGGAGCGAGGACGGCATGGCGCCCGCGGAGGACCGCGCGTATTAAAGATGTTCTTGTACCTTTTCAAGAGAATGTCACGTCCGACCCCCGTGTTGGTCGTGGAATACACACGTGTTGCCTCGGCCGACAGGGGCGTCGGCCGCTTCGGGATGGTCGGTCGCTATGGGATGGTCGGCTGGTTCAGGGGTGTGCAAAAGGTGCTAACTCAACCTGTGGCTCGGGCGTTTCGCCCATGATTCCGCCGCCGAGACGGCGGTGGCACAGGTTACGGTGGAGTGGCTGATTCTGGAGGAACGGTTGATGCCTGCTTTTTCATACGTTGCACGGGACGATTCCGGCGCCGAGGTTGAAGGGCAAGTCACGGCGGCCTCACAGGCGGAAGCGACGAAGATGATCCGCAGTGAGGGCAAGTTCGTCGTGCGTGTCGCGCCGTCGAATGGGAGACACGCAAGTCGCGACAAGAAAACGGACGCCGGCGCGGAGAAGAAGGGTAAGAACCTGTTCGGGGAAAAATTCAACCCCGAGGATGTCATTTTCTTCACCAATCAACTGGCGGTCATGGTGGAGACGGGGGTATCACTGGCGGAAGCGTTGGAGGGCTGCACGAGCGATGGCAACTCACCTCGCTTTGCCAAGGCGCTGGAGGGCGTGAAAGAGCTCGTGAACGGGGGATCGGAATTTTCCGCGGCGTTGGAAGAGTATCCAAAGGTCTTTCCTCCGATCTATATCAGCCTTGTCAAAGCATCGGAAGCTTCCGGCCTGTTGGGCCCCATGCTGGAGCGTTTGGCCGCCCACCTTCAAAGCCAACGCGACACAATGAAGAAGCTCAAGGGAGCGATCACCTACCCGATCGTCATGATCGTCTTCGCGATCGGCACGACGATCTTTTTGATGACGTTCGTGCTGCCCAAGTTTTCGGCGATCTACGCGGGAAGAGAGGATAGCCTGCCTGTGATCACCCGCGCACTCATGTCATTCAGCCACGGCCTGGCATCATACGGCCTCTATGTTCTTGGCGTGCTGATCGCAGCGAGCGTTGGCGCCTTCTTCTACCTCCGCAAGCCCGAGGGACGGGAGTTCTCCGAGCGGATGCGCCTCCGGATGCCGCTGATCGGGCCGCTCATGCACAGGACTTATCTGGCTCGCAGCCTTCGGACACTTGGCACGATGATCCAGTCGGGTGTGTCGATGCTCGACAGCGTACGCCTCACGGCCCGCGCTTGTGGAAGTCTCCAATATGAGAAGAAGTGGGACCTGGTCAATCAGCGGCTTGAGTCCGGACAGCAGGTTTCAGAGGCTCTTGCGGATGACGAGAACATTCCCAAGGCGGTGAAGAAAATGCTTAGCGCGGGTGAGCGAAGTGGCAAACTCGGAGTCGTGATGGAGCGAGTCGCGGACTACTGCGAAGCGGATTTGAATGTCTCGATCAAGACGTTGACGAGCCTCGTGGAGCCGGCGATTGTGACATTCCTCGGCATTGTGGTCGGCGGGTTGGTATTGGCGCTGTTGCTGCCTATTTTCACGA
>CAZTAR010000012.1:0-24920 GCA_964611695.1 uncultured Planctomycetaceae bacterium
CCCCGAAACCGCCGATGGCGCAATCTCAAGGCTGATTTCACCCCGCAACTCCGTAGCTTGGGTTAATTGTGAATGTCGAGCGCGTCGGCCAGGTACTCGATAAGGTGTCGTGAGGCAACGCCCGTGTGTTGGGCTATTTGCTGCCGGCAACTGAAGCCGGACACGGCGATCTCGGCGTCGCCACGGTTGCGAATCGCCGGGAAGAGCCGCTCCTCGCCGACGGCTTTGGCAACATCGTAGTGCTCGACCTCATGCCCGAAAGATCCCGCCATGCCACAACATCCGCTGTCGATCCCTGAGCCTCGACCGTTTGTGAAGGCGTCGAGCAGGCTGATAGCCCCATCGGTGCCCACGATCGCCTTCTGATGACAGTGTCCATGGTAGAGGAGCGGGTTTCCGTCGGTCTTGAACTTCAACGCGTCCGGATGCTGCCGCAGGATATCAGCGACGAACGACTCGATGGTCCGTGCCGCGTCTGCGACCTGACGGGCCTGCGAAGTTCGAACGAACTGCGGATACTCGTCGACGAGCGTGAGCAGACAGCTCGGCTCCGTTCCGACAATGGGGACGCCACGCTCGGCATAGGGGGCGAGCACGGCAATGTTGGCCGTCGCGAGACGCTTTGCTTGGACGAGCAAGCCCTTACTAATCGCCGGCCGGCCGCAACATTGCGTCGGCGGGACAACGACCTCGTAGCCCAGGGCTTCAAGAACCTTGACAGCCGCCTTGCCCACCTGCGGCGTGTGGTAGTTCGTCCAGGTGTCTGCGAAGTAGACGACTTGCGGGCGATCATGCGAAATGGAGGATGTTGTAGATCGTGTGGACCATGCGATGAACCACTGTCGAAACGTCTGGTTGGCATATCGCGGTGGCGGCACGCGACGATCCAGGCCGAACAACCATTCGAGCATCACACGCATCGGCCGCGATTGCATCACCCAATTACTCAGCGGCGCAAAGCGACACCCCCATGCGGCCAACCCCGGCGAGGCCGCGACTAGACGGTTTCGGATCGGGACACCGCGGTAGCGATGTCGACGAGCAAGCCACTCTGCCTTGAGTCTCGCCATGTCCACGCCGGTGGGGCATTCCGTCTTACAAGCCTTGCAGCTCATGCAGAGTTCCATGACTTCATCGATGGCGGGATCATCTAAACCTTCAAGCAAGCTACCGCCGGAGAAGGCAATCCTCAGGGCATTGGCACGGCCTCGCGTGGAATCCTGTTCCCGGCCGGTTGTCGAGTAGGAGGGGCACATGGTCCCGACAAGCCGCTGCCGGCACTGACCCACGCCGCTGCACATGCCCGCCAGCCCGGCCATGCCGCCATACACATCAAAGTCGAGCAGTGTCTCACCATCGCCCTGCGATGGTGTCACGGTTGTGGCACTATCACTCGAGTCTTGCTCTTGCCGATCCTCGTAAGCGTGGCCCGACGCATAACGCAGATTTTCCGTCATCGGAAGGGGATCGACGATCTTGCCAGGATTGAAGAGACCGTGCGGGTCGAAGGTTCGCTTAATCTCGCCAAAAGCCTCGATAAGTCGGGGGCCGTACATCTTCTCCAACCAACAGGATCGGACGATGCCGTCGCCATGCTCGCCGGACATGGTCCCGCCGAATTCGAGTGCCAGAGAGCTGACACGGTCCGCGATACGCTGCATTCGCATCACATCTTCGCGACGCTTCAGATTCAGCACGGGGCGGATGTGGAGGCAACCGACGCTTGCGTGGGCATAGTAGCCTGTCTCTTCGACTTGTTCCTCTCTCAGAATCGCCTGGAACCGCTCGACGTAATCCCGCAATTTCACCGGTTCGATCGCCGTGTCCTCGACGAAAGCGTAAGGCTGGCGATCGCCCGGTCGGGACATCAACAAGCCCAGGCCACTCTTTCGGACTGTCCAGACGTCGGCCTGCGCACGGCTGTCAGTCATGATCGGCCAGGCGTAGCCCATCGACCGGGACTCCAGATCGGCAGCCAGCGACCGCAACCGATCAGTCAGCCAGCCGGCTTCATCGTCATACATTTCAATAACGAGGACCGCGCAGGGATCGCGTTCGATGAAATGGCCACAATGCTTCATCGCGGGATTGGCCTGGGCAGCGTCAAGGATGAGCTTGTCGACGAGTTCAACTGCGGCGGGTTGGTGTTCGAGTGCCGCGGGGGTCGCTTCGAGTGCCGTCAATAGGTCGTCAAAGTGTGCAACGAGGAGGCCCTTGTGTTTCGGCAGGGGCGTGAGCTTCAGCGTCGCGCCGACCACGATGCCGAGTGTGCCCTCACTCCCACAGATAATCGTCTCGGTGTTGGTGATGTGGCCGTTTGCAATACAAAGCCGGTCAAGCGCATAGCCGCCGTTTCGGCGCAAGACCTTGGGGTATCGTTTGGCGATCTCGTCGGCATGGTCGCGCGCGACTAACGAAAGCTTCTCTTGGCACCGTTTCGCGAGGGGATTCTCCGTGCAACGGTCTGTTGCCTCAATCGTGCTTCCCCAGACATGCCGTGAGCCGTTCGACAACACCACGTCCAGGCTGAGAACGTGGTCCACCGTTCGCCCAAACAGAATCGAACGCGCGCCGCAGGAGTTGTTGGCAATCATGCCGCCGAGCGTCGCACGGCTGCTCGTGGCAACGTCGGGCGCGAAATGGAGACCGTGCGGTTTCAGTTCGGCGTTTAGCTCGTCAAGCACGACGCCCGGCTCGACTTGCACGGTCCGCAATTGGGGGTCGACGGCCAGAATTCTGTTGAGGTATCTTGAGCAATCAAGTTGCACGCCCCTGTTGACAGCCGCGCCGGTGAGGCCGGTTCCCGCGCCGCGCGCGGTGAGCGGCAAGCCATGCTTTGCACACGTCTTGACCACGGTGACGACGTCGGCCGGCGACTTCGGGAAGACAACGACATCCGGCACAATCTGATAGATGCTGGCATCCGTGGCGTAGAGGGCGCGGATGAGCCGATCAGCCCGAACCTCGCCTTCGATATGACCGCTCAAGTCCCGGACGATTTCGGCAACAGTGTTCGACGAATGGTGAGGTGTGTCGTGGTGCAATCGGAAGCTCTCGTATTCGTAGCTTAATTGGAGATGTCGGCTACCGTGTCATTCGGGTGATGGGCACTACTTCAGTTCAACAGACCAGTAGGCGTTGTCGAGGAATGCCTTCCAACTGGCGTATCGGCCTTCGCTGAGCTTGACGGTGATGACCGGGTTGCGCCGCGGCTTCCTCGGTTCTGTGATCAGCCGCATGTGGGCCTGCGCAGGCGTGTGGCCGCCCTTCTTGATGTTGCACCGCAAACAAGCACAGACCACGTTCTCCCAGGAAGATTCTCCGCCCTGGCTTCGCGGCACGACGTGGTCGAGTGATAACTCGGTCGTCGGAAACCTCGTGCCGCAATACTGGCACCGGCTCCCGTCCCGAGCAAAGATGTTTCGCCGATTGAACTTGACCGTCTGTTTCGGCAGGCGATCGTAAACCGCCAGGCGGATGATCCGTGGAACCGCGATATGCAGGCGGACCGTGCGAATCCAGTCATGCGCATCCGGCTCGAACTCTCGTGCTAATTCGCTAAGTTCGCACCACTCGGAAAAATCGTACGAGGTGTAACGACCGCTCTCGACATGCACTACCTCGGCCAGTTCTCGCCACAACAGGCTGAACGCGCGGCGCACATTCACCACGCGAATCGCCAAGTAGTTCCGGTTCAGCACCAGAACATTGCAGGTTATGCCGGTCCGTTGAGCAATCATCTCTCGCTCCCGGTCGGCCGACACTGGTCTGGTGATTGATTGGGTCGTCCGACCGTCTCATCGCGCGCGGCTTCGGGACGACGGCCTCGCCCTCCTGAAGCCCTCCTTATACCCAATAATAGGGTCGAAATGACATCTGTGCAAGGGGCCGATAACGACAGACTCCGCCGCCGGCACAAGACCAACACGGCGGATTACCATGCCGAATGTTGTAGCGTCAGCCCTCTGTGGCCGACGGGAATATCAGAGCCGCAACCGTCAGGGAGGCGGTTATCTTGTGAATGGAAGGACCGTAAATGTTGGGCACTGACCGCTTGCTCACACGCGCGGCTCTGACCGGTGCGGTGACTCCTTGATTACGCACGCGAAGCCATCATGCGAGCGCGCAGCCAAACTCGCTTGGATCTTTCGCGAAGGACCTGGCCGTGCTCATATTGATCAGACCCTGCCCGACGAGGTGGCGGAGGTAGGCGTCCAGCGTGAACATGCCGTCTTTCGCACCGCTCTGAATCGCCGATTCAAGCATCTCGACTTTGCCCTGCCGGATGGCGGTCTGCACGGCGTAGTTTGCGTACAGCACCTCCATCGCAAGGGCGCGGCGGCCACCGTTTCCGCTCGGAAGCAGGTGTTGCGCGATGACGAAACGCAGGCTCATCGACAACTGCGTGCGAACATCATCGTGACGTTCCGACGGAAAGAGGTCGACCATTCGTGTGATGGCGCCCTTCGCGTCATTCGTGTGCATCGTCGCGAAAATGAGGTGGCCTGTCTCCGCGGCCGAGAGCGCGAGCTGGGCCGTCTCACGGTCGCGAATCTCACCCACGAGCAACACGTCCGGGTCCTGCCGCAGGCCGAAGCGAAGCCCGTCGTAGAACGACTTGACGTCAACGCCCACTTCCCGCTGTGTCACGATGCTGTCAGCCGTTCGCGGATAGATGTACTCGATGGGTTCCTCGATCGTGATGATCCGACATCCCCCACCCACGTTGAGCATCTGGATCAGCGCCGCGAGACTCGTCGTCTTTCCGCTGCCGGTGATGCCTGTCACGAGAACGAGACCGTGCTTCGTCGCAGTGATCCGCTCGCCGAGTTCTCGGGGGAAGCCGAGTTCGCCAAGCTCAGGAATCGTGTTGGAGATCGCCCGAAAACACGCGCCACTCTCTCCCCGGCTGGCAAAGACATTCACGCGAAACCGCGCTGCCTCCGCCCCCTCCCCGAGTTGCACGGCGAAGTCGAGGTCTGTTCCCCCGGAGAGCCGCGGCAACACCTCCGCCGGCGAGACAGTCTTGACCATCTCCAGCGTATCGCCCGGCGCGATGACTGCCTCTCCCAGAGTCTCTAGCTTTCCGTGCACCCGGTACATAGGCTGATAACCCGGCACCAGGTGCAGGTCCGATGCCTCGGCTTCCGACATCCCGCGTAGGAGCCGCATCAGTAAATCGCCGCCATGTTCACTCATAGGTTCGTCTCACACTCCACTCCAACGCCGCCGGCTGTGACGCCGGCACAACGTTACCGGCCGCCGATGGCAGCTTCCAGGAATCATACCGGCCTTCAACCAAACCGTTGCAGTGAAAATCCAGGCAGCCAAATCAGAGCCGCGCGTGTGAGCAAGCGGTCAGTATTCGATTTTGTGGGGTGCGAGCAAACTGGTTATCCCCGTCGGCCACGGGGGGCCGACGCTACTGCCGCTAGGAATGCACTCACAATCCACAAGCATTCAAACCCGCACTGTCCTCGGATGAGATGGCTCGCATCAAACCATCCGCGACCGAGACTGCGGACTGATCCGAAGCCACGTCCACCCATTGGGTCATCATGAACTTGCGGAACCAGGTTCGTTGGTGCTTGGCAAGCCTGCGGCTGTGAATCTTGATCTGTTCGATCTCGTCTTCCAACGTCGAAGTGCCCTGCAAGTGTCGGATGATTTGGGCGTAGCCGAGTGCCTGACGCGCCTGCTCGCCGAGCCCAGCCGGTTCCGCCAGCAGTGCTTGAACTTCCTCCACCAAGCCTGCCTCGATCATCTGTTTCACGCGCAGGTTGATGCGTCGTGAGTTGTCCTCCTTTTCCCGACGGATGCCGACGATCTTGGCCGGATAGCGCATCGTCTCGGCACGCCATTGGTGCTGCTGTCGGCTCAACGGCTCCCCCGTGAGTCGCCAAACTTCCAGTGCCCGCTCGATCCGTTTGTAGTCGTTGGGATGAATGCGTTCGGCGGCTTCCGGATCGACATGGGCAAGTTCCGCATGTAATGCGGCCGTGCCTTCCTGTTCCGCTCGATGTCGCAGTTCGGACCGAACCAATTCGTCTGCGGCCGGGCCATCGAACATGCCGTACATCAGGCCCATCAGATAAAGAGGCGTGCCGGCCAGTGCCAGGACTCGGCGTCCCCGCGCGTGAATGTCCGCAATGGACCGGTCGGCCAGTTCGACGAATCTTGCGACGCTGAATAATTCCGACGGCTCCGCCACATCGATCAGATGATGGCGCACCGCGGACAGTTCATCGGGTGAGGGCTTCGCGGTACCGATGTCCATCCGTCGGTAGACCTGCATGGAATCGATGCTGATGATTTCCGCATCGAGTCGATAGGCGAGTTCGAGAGCAGCCGATGTCTTTCCACTGGCGGTGCATCCCAGCAGGAGAAATATCTCGGTATCTTTGCGAAAGGGCTCGGTCATCTGTTCTCTTGACTCATCAGGACTGTGGCATCTACCATGCACGCGTGCAATGAAGCTCTGACACGAGGAGATCATACCATGGTACGAACGCGATGGCTTGGCCTGCCCGTTTTGGCCGCTGCCTTCTCCGCAACCCTGTTCATCGGCGGCTGCATCAACGTGAAGGCGCCCAGGGAAGTCAATGTCGGTTCCCAGAGGCGACAGCCCGTCGACTCGAGTCGTGTTCCGCGGACCAGCAGCCATGAGGAAGCGCGACAGAAGTTGGCTGAAGCGTACGAGGAAATCCGCTACCTCAAGAACAAGGTCAACGATCTCGAAAACGACAAGCGCCAGTACAAGCACGAACGCGACCGGTACAAGGACAAGTACGAGAATCTCAAGGACCGGTACGACGACTGAGGGATAGCGTCGGAACCCCACGACCTAGCGCAAACTCACTTTTTCCGTAGCGGCCGACGCCCCTGTCGGCCGTGGCAAACAGTGTGTATTCCCCGTCCGATACGGGGGTCGGGCGATATACGATGACTAAGTTTGCTCTCATGATCTCACGACATCAGGATCACTCAATCCCCGAATTGCACGATCTCTACATCGCAGCCCAAGCGCCCCCCATCCAGCAAGCCGGCTTGCCTCAAGTCGGTTCTCACCTCGGGGGGCTTTGCCACACATCTGTTCCATCCCCAACCACGCCGACTCTGTAACATCTGCGCAACGCGAAGCCACAATAAACCGCCTGGTGTGCCGCCAAGCCACATCCCGGATAACTCGACCTCGCTTTCCGCAATCCCGTGGGAATGGTTCCACCATCCGAAGCGTTAGAGTGTCTTGTCAGCGCGGCATGATCGCGTGTGCCTGCCGACCAAAAGAGCGAATACTCTTGGAAGGTGATTAAACCTCACAGCGAAGCCGAATGGGATTCAGTTGACTATAACCAAGGGTGATCGGGGTCGATCGCCAGGGGCGAGATTAACCGTTCAACAAGACCACGACGGGAATGACGGCATTCCCGCAAGTGCATCGAATGACATGTTTGTCACGAAAGAACAAGAATTAAGAACCGGAGGTTTATGATGCGACGAGGACTCATGATTGCTTGGGCGATGACGTTGTTATGCGGCCTGACCGCCTCTCCCGTGCTGGCCCAATCGGGCTGCAGCGGCAAGAGCAAGACAACGGCGAAAGCCTGTGGAAAGACATGCTGTGAAGCAGACTTTCCGACAATGACTTTCATGTTGGGCGAGAAGAGCTACACATCTCACGAGGCTGCGGAGAAGGCCGCCGGCGACATGACGAGCAAGGTGGTGTTCGTCGTCGGTGACCAGAAGTTCGACACGGCGACCGAGGCGATGAAAACCCTGGCGTGCATGTCTGAGTGCTACGCTGATCGATTCCTGTCAATCGGCGGCGTTGTTGATGGGAAGCTCGCCTACTGCTCAAAGAGCGAAAAGTGTCAAGGCGCGAAGACAGCGACAGGCTGCGCCAAGACCCAAAAGACGGCGGGTGCGAGCTGTCAGTCAGGCGTCGCGAAGACCGGGAAGAAAACCTGTGGCAGCGGGAAAGACGCGAAGACCTGTGGTAGCAAGGCAAGCGGCAAGAGTTGCTGTAGCAAGGATGGCGCCAAGTCCGCCAAGAAGGGCTCGTGCTGTGAGGGCGTCTGCCCCAAAGACAAAGCCACGAAGTTTGTCGTCGCGGGCGTGAGCTTTGACAAGTATGACGATGCCGTCAAGGCACGCGACCGAGCCCAAAAGGCCGCCGATGCGGTGAAGCTGAGCTACCTCGTCAACGGCCAAAAGGTCGATTGCGAATCCAAGGTCTGCCCGAAAGCCAAGGCCGCCGGACAGGTGAAATTCGTCGTCACCGGTGAAGAGACGAGTTGCGAATTCCAGGCCCGCGTGCTCATGTCGAAAGCCCGCGTGGCCGCCGCGACCCAGGCGTTCGCGTCAAAGAAGTCCGCGACCGCCCGACTGTAGTCTCAATTCGCCCGAGCACGGAGGCTCGGCGCGAATTACCTAAAAACCTCTGACGGTCCGTGGGAAACTCCCACTGTTTGTGTTCCCTCCGCCGAGACGGCGACTACATCAATGTCCCGCCTTTGCGGGAAAGCTTCAGCGCAGGCCTGCCGCAGTTGGCAGGTCTGCGTCTTTGGATTTGGCGCGGGTGCCACTGGCAGCTCGCTGCCAGTGTCGGTACTGGCGACCAAGCCACCCGTGGCACCAAAGTGAACCACTACCTACACCGCAGCAGGCTGTTGACGCCCTCGCGGGAAGCTGCTAGGTTATTGCGTCTCAGTGGAGCCCCCAGCCCGGGTGGCGGAATTGGCAGACGCGCTAGGTTGAGGGCCTAGTGAGGATAACACCTCGTGCAGGTTCGATCCCTGTCCCGGGCAGTTTCAATTCCCTTTTGATTCCCTGATCAATCCGAAGCCCCCCTCGTGCCACTGTTCTTGAACAGTGTCTGAAGGCGGAGGGAGGGGGAAGGGAGGACTTGACAGATGTTAGAAGGGCGCATCGTCAAGACGCACCCTCCTGGTTGCTTTGCTTCTTGCTATCCTTCGTTCTCGTTTTCCTGGATGATCCGGAAGAAGGCGTCTGCGTCGGGAGCTTCAAGCAGATGCTCCATAACTGTGGCATTGGTCACCAGACGGCTGAGTCGCGCGAGCGCCTGGATGTGGGAACTCGTTGCGCTGACAGGGCTTGCCAAGAGCGCGATCAGCGTGACTGGCTGTCCGTCCACCGCGGCGAAGTCGATCGGGTTGGCGGCGCGGCCGAAAGCGATGATGAGATGATCGACCGCATCGCACTTCGCATGGGGAATCGCGAAGCCTCGGCCGATACCGGTCGTCCGCTGTGCTTCGCGTTCGAGGACGGCATCGAGTAATTGGTCGCGCTGCTCAGTCAAGGACTGTTCGGCGATGACGTTGACGAGTTCGGTGATGGCCTGTCGCTTCTCGGTGGCAGCCAAGGGAACTTTGACAAGGGGCAGCGACAAGTGGTCTGTGAGTTTCATGCTTCAGGTTTCCAGGGTTATCAAAACCCTACATGCTATCGTCGACGGCTGTTGGGCTCAAAGGGATTAGCTCGGATTCTTTCTGACTGGATGAAAAAAGCCCAAACTTCCGCCGGGGGCTATCGGCATTCAACGGGGCGGGGATCCCGCGGGGTTGGCGCTCCAGCACGGGGCTGTTTTTGGCGGGGCTTCGCCGCACGGACCGGTGGTCGGTAGGTTATTCAGAAAGACCGATATGTCGTCGCCATCCATCTCGCACTCTGGTTCTTTGTCGCCACATGCACGGGCTGGACCGGGCGGGTCTTGGCGAAAGCACGCGAAGAAGCTAAATTGATTCCTCCAGCACAACACCAGAGGAGATCAACCCATGGCGACGACTTTGAAAAACGAGACGGCAGGCCCCCGTGAGGTCCATGCACCCCGAGGAACCGTCATTTCCTGCAAGGGTTGGCAGCAGGAAGCCGCCCTGCGGATGCTGCACAATAACCTCGATCCGGACGTCGCGGAGAATCCCGACGAACTGATCGTCTATGGCGGGACCGGCAAGGCGGCACGAACCTGGGCCGACTTCGACAAAATCGTTCGAGCCCTCCGCAATCTGGAGAATGACGAGACTTTGCTCGTCCAGAGTGGGCGGGCTGTCGGCATCGTCAAGACCCACGAGGCCGCCCCGCGCGTGCTCATCGCCAACGCCCTTCTCGTGCCGCACTGGGCCACCTGGGATGAATTTCGGCGGCTCGAGGCCATGGGTTTGACCATGTTCGGCCAGATGACCGCTGGCAGTTGGATCTACATCGGCACGCAGGGCATCCTCCAGGGCACCTACGAGACGTTCGGCGCGGCGGCGCGGAAGGACTTCGGCGGTGATCTTGCCGGCAGGTTCATCCTCACGGCAGGCCTCGGTGGGATGGGCGGAGCGCAGCCGCTGGCCGCTACCATGCAGGGCGCCGCGTGCCTCGTGGTTGAAGTCGACCAGGGCCGAATCGATCGACGCCTCGAAACGAAGTATCTCGACGAAGCGACCGACAACCTCGACGCGGCCGTCGAAAAAGTGCTGGCGGCAAAACGCGCGAAAAAGGCACTCAGCGTGGGGCTGCTTGGCAACGCTGCGTCAGTGCTGACGGAACTCGCCAAACGCGGCATTACGCCCGATCTGCTGACCGACCAGACCAGTGCCCATGACGCGTTAAACGGTTATGTGCCGCACCAGCTTTCCTATGACGAAGCCCTGGCACTCCGCAAGAGCGATCCGGATAAGTACATCAAGCTGGCGATGGAGTCCATGGCGACGCATGTGCGTGCGATGCTTGACATGCAGAAGGCCGGCGCCATCACGTTCGATTACGGCAATAACATTCGCGAGATGGCGAAGGAGGCTGGCGTCGATAATGCCTACGACTTCCCCGGTTTTGTGCCTGCCTATGTTCGACCGCTTTTCTGCGAAGGATCTGGGCCGTTCCGCTGGTGCGCGATCAGTGGTG
This sequence comes from uncultured Planctomycetaceae bacterium, assembly GCA_964611695.1. GTDB lineage: Bacteria > Planctomycetota > Phycisphaerae > UBA1845 > UTPLA1 > CAZTAR01. The sequence goes on from CAZTAR010000012.1 coordinate 10,909, forward strand.
ATCCCGCCGACATCGCCGTGACGGACGAAACGATTCTCAAGCTGTTCCCCGACAACCCGCACCTCTCACGGTGGATCAAGCTTGCAGGCGAGCGAATCAAGTTCCAGGGCCTACCCTGCCGAATCTGCTGGCTGAGTTACGGCGAACGGGCCAAAGCGGGGCTCGCCTTCAACGAACTCGTCCGGACCGGCAAGGTGAAAGCGCCGATCGTGATTGGCCGAGACCATCTCGACTGCGGTTCCGTCGCATCGCCGAATCGCGAGACCGAGGGCATGAAGGACGGCAGTGATGCCATCGCTGACTGGCCGGTTCTTAACGCCCTGGCCAACACCGCTTGTGGGGCGAGTTGGGTCAGTGTTCACCACGGCGGCGGCGTGGGGATCGGCTACGCCCTGCACGCCGGCATGGTCTGCGTGGCTGACGGGACCGACCTCGCCGCCGAGCGGTTGCAGCGCGTGCTCACATGCGACCCGGCCACCGGCATCTTCCGCCATGTGGACGCAGGCTACGAAGATGCCCGGAAGATCGCCGATGAACGCGGTGTGGTGATCCCGACATAGCACCGCTCTTTCCGGAACCTGTGCGTCCCTCCTTGTCAACGATGGGGCGCGCCGGGTCCGATAGCCTCTCGCGATACGTCAACAATGTTGTCGCCGCGCACCATCGGACGTTCTTCTCACCAACTCTCCCTATGCGACGCAGAGAGCGGCACTTGCGAGCCTCGGGCGTGCTTGAGAGATGCATGGCGGATTCACCTCGTTCGACACGTTACAGCTTGCCGAGTTTAACGCCGCGATAAGGACGAGGCTTCCCGCCCATCCGCAGTCACTTTTCCGGCCTTCGTGTTGTGACCAGTCCAACAACGCCGTTGGCCCGGTGCTTGCACAACTCCCCCTGCACTGAATCGCCATTAAGACAGTTGAAAAAGGGGAGATATGATGTCCGCACGAATCTTGCTTGCACTGGTTCTGGCCGTTAGCGTGGTCCCGAGTTTCGCGGCGGCCGACACGATCCTGCCCCCGTTTGAGCCTAGCCCCGCCGATATGTACGACCTCGATCACTACAAGGTCTACAGCTGGGGAATCGACGTGCCTCTCGCTCCGGGTGAAGAGATCATCGCGGCGGAGTTGACGTTCGACAACATCCGCAACTGGGATAACGCTCCGAACGTCCTGTACATCCACCTGCTGGATTCGCCTGCTCTCGGTGTCGTGGAGATTGATGAAGATGGCCAAGGCGGCGGTGACTACTTCGATAGCCTGCCGGCAAGCGAGCACACGCCTCTCACGACTTACTGGAATCTCCCGGCATACTCGCAGGATATCACCTACACCTTCACGGGAGCCGACTTGGGTGTGCTCAATGACTACCTCGCGGACGGCCGCGTCGGCCTGGGCATGGACCCGGACTGCCACTTCTATAACTGTGGCGTCAAGTGGACCCTGACCACGCCGGAGCCGGGCACACTCATCCTGCTCGCCACCGCGATTCCCGTGCTGCTTCGCCGCAAGCGCGCTCGTGCGTAAGGACTCCTCCGAGCCAGGACAAGACTCATTCACACGTTCAAGCGGCGTTCGGGCGATGAAACCCGGACGCCGCTTCTTTGCGCTTCGATCTGGTTGTCTTAAGGAATTGGATTTCGCAAGAAGAGGGAAAGTCGGTTGGCACCGCCCACCCCCAAACAATGCAATCGTTTTTCAAGCTAGAGGGGGGGGCGTGGCCACATCGCTTCATTTCAACACTTCTGGCTGCCTTTATCCCTCCGAGAGGGCCTTTCGGTAACTCTTGCGAGTACGTGACATGATTCTAGGATTCTTGACAAAAGTTTCTTGACAAATTATTGGAGAAGTCTACTCTACCACTCGGGTGCCTGTTGGAAGTGCATTGGGACAAGGGGGAGGCTAGAAGTCATGCCGCTCGGCGGTGCGAAACGTGAGCCTGTGCAGCGGTGCGCGGGCTATTGCAGCAATGGCAGCTTGTGGAGGAGTAATCATGAAAGTGTCGAATTTCCGTCGAAGTCTTGCGGTGGTCGCTTTCTTTGGTTTTCGCCACAGCTATGGTTGGAGAGGTGAGATCGGATAGCCCTGTTGTTCCCTGGTGCATCGATCACTTTTGCGGCATTGACATATTCGGCGATGCTGAGGGATGTTGTCCCTGTACCGCCGTCTTCAACTCAAGCTCGTGCTGCTTCAATACGACGCTTTGTGGATGCATAAAAACCTATGGAACGTTTGGACTCTGGTGTGATACGAGATGTCCATGCGTCGGGGATTCCGATTATGGCGACCGGGAATTCCAAGGCAATGATGCACAAGGGGACAAATCTAGCATCCCCGCGAGTAGTTGCCAATCTTTCCCCGTCGCCCCCCTCGGTGCCGAAGACATTGCGCCGGTGCTTGAAGAAGAGGTGGCCAACGCAATCGCAGGGCGTGATTCGACTGGTGCCGATACCGAACTAGCCGAGTTGAAAAGCATGGTCGTGAACACCTTGAGTTGTTATTTTAGTAACGACGCCGCAGCATTCACGAACGCTGCGACACAACATGGTGAAGTGATGGATGGGGCAACGAGGGAAGCCCTGGAGTTCGCCGTTGTTGCTGAAGACCTTGTTGGCGCTTTGGTCGTGGACACCAAATCAGATTCCGATCTGCTTGAAATTATCTGGAACACCGGAACCCCGCATCAGCCCTGGTGGTGGGGTATCGCGTCAGGTAATTCAGAGTTGAAAGTGTTCCAGGCAGGGACTGTTGAAGAGCTGGCTGACCGTTCTCTACGGAAGGCGTTTCGCAGCAGTAGTTCGACCACATGGCGGCCTGTTTATACTGCCGCCAGCCTGACTCCAGCTACTGCTGATGCACCCGGAACATTCGCAGAGTTCCTATTCTACGTCGGCCAGGAAGGATCGGGAGCCTATGCGATCATGCCCTACGTCTTGCGGCTGAGATATGATAACCAAGGCCAGTGCTGGCGCCGTGTGAACCTTTGGACCCCCGCGTCATCTTCGGCGCGTTTGGTTTTTTAGGCAGCACATGCCCTCTGATAACATCGAGCCAATTCTGCCGGGCCGCATGTTTCATTGCCAGACCGACGCGTGTGGCGCGGCCGAGTTGCCGCAGTGCGTGTCGTACTGCCTTCATTGCGGCTACGACATCCGCGCTAGCCTCGAATCAGGGCGGTGTCCTGAGTGCGGATTGAAGATTCCAGACCCCAGGCAAGGACCGGTCGCCGGCGAGCCCTGTGTTCGATCCGCATGGTGGCGGGTGTGGGTGCCTTTGGTGAAGCCGGCGCGGCTTATCTGGCTCCCTCAGACAGGAACGGGAACGTCGCGACCGGAGAGGCGTACGCTTGTCCTGATCGTCTTGGCCGTGATCGCTCTCGTCCTTGCGAGCTTCGCGCAATCATGGGAAGTGCATCGGGTAGAGTGGGTGTTCGCTTGCGACGAAGAGTTCGTACCAGACGTTCTCGTGTTCCATGACAGCAGCCATAGACCGAAAGCGCCGAGACTTCAGTCCAAAGCGGAGATCCCGGGCCGCTACAGCTTCGGCACAAGATCGGTTTACGAGGGGCTAGGGTTTGGGGGCGGCACACATGGGGGGGATGCTTCTCCCGGAATACGGGGAATCTATTGGCCTCGGCGGGATTACGCCACGCCCGTGATTCCTGCCGGTCTGCCGGTGCGGAAGCACTACTGCGAACAAACCTGGGTGCCGCCTTCGATCGAACGCGCCGTTGAATGGGCGCAACTCTGGCCGTGTTTCGCGCTGACCGCCGCGGTTGTAAACCTCCTTCTGCTGCCTTGGTTGCTACTGCGGATCAACCGAAGCGGGGCGGCATGCACAATCCTCCTCAAACAGGGCTTCCGCATCGTTACGCAGGGAACCTGCATTGGACTCATTCTGTTGGGCCTGCTCACTGCCATCGGCGCTGCGAATCCTGGAAACTGGCTGTTCGAGTGCCGTGTGATTTCGCAGTGGATTGCGAGGGTTTTGTTGCTTCTTGCAGCCATTGGACCGGGCCTTGTGGCGGCGCGAGGTGTTGGTTTCGAGAGGACGTGCCGTCTGTTTCCCCTCAGGCGTTTGTCGATGGTTGTTACTTTCGGCTGCCATGTTGTGGTGATGCTTCTTTGCGTTTCTGTGCTCACGGCTTGCCACACATACCTTTGACCATGGTGCGCCTTCGGTTTATTGCGGTTTGTGTTCCCTGTACTGTGTACTGTTTGCTATGAAAAACCCCGGGCTGCCGCCCGGGGCTATGGGGGGGGGAGTTGGTGCTGTGCACTGGTCTGCGGTGTTTGCTTGCACGTCGCGCTGCCGCAGGCTACAACTTGAATCGTGGACGCACGGTTTGAGCTATTCGATCATACTGCCGATGTGGGGATTCGCGTCTTTGCGCCTTCGATGGCCGAGCTGATCGCGCCTGCCCGGCAGGGGCTGTATGCGGTCATTGGCGAGTTGGCGCCTGGGGGCGAATCGAGCGGACTTCGGCTTGAATTCACCGGAGATGAGCCGGCCTTGCTCCTTCGGGATTATCTCGCCGAGTTGCTTCTTCTTTTCGAAGACGAACAGCGCATCGTCGTATCTTCGGACGTAGGCGTTTTTGACGAAGGCAACTTGGTCGTGGATGTGCAGCTTGCGGCTGTGGACGAGGCCGTGTCTTCGTTTGAGCGAGAGGTGAAGGCGGTTACTTATCACGCGTTGGAAGTCGTCAAGCACAACGACGGTTTTAAGGCAACGATCATTGTGGATATCTGAACGATGGGTGACCAATACACAGGTCCGCTCGAACGCGTGACCGATTACTGCTGGCGGATTCCCAAGTCTTACAAGCCGGAGATGCGTGTGGACGGCATGATCTACGCCGACGATCGCCTGATCGAGTTGATCAAGCAAGACATGTCGCCGGAACAGGTTGCCAACGTCGCCACGCTGCCGGGAATCGTCCGCGCGTCCCTGGCCATGCCGGATATTCACTGGGGCTACGGCTTCTGCATCGGCGGTGTCGCGGCGACGGACCCTGAAGAGGGCGGCGTCATCAGTCCCGGCGGCGTGGGCTATGACATCAACTGCGGCGTGAGACTTCTGCGTACGAACATCGATCTGAATGACGCTGTGTCGCGGATGCAGGAGCTTGTGGACCGGATGTTCGCGAACATCCCGTGTGGCGTCGGTCAAGGCGGGAAGATCAAGTTCAAACGTCCCGAGTTGGTCCAGCTCATGGAGGAGGGCTGCCCGTACCTTCTCAAACGCGGACTCGCGTGGGAATCCGACATCCCCGCCACCGAGGCTAGCGGCTGCCTGAAGAATGCCAGGCCGGACTTTGTATCGGAGCGAGCTTTCAAACGCGGCGCCGGCCAGTGCGGCACGCTCGGGAGTGGTAACCACTTCATGGAAGTGCAGGTCGTCGATCGCGTGGACGACCCAGCCGTTGCTTCGGTGTTGGGCCTGCGTGAGGGCGGCATCACGGTGATGATCCACTCTGGCTCGCGCGGGCTGGGATATCAGGTTTGCGATGATGCGCTCAAGGACCTGCGCGGCGTGCCGCAGCGGTATGGCATTACGCTGCCGGACCGGCAGCTTGTTTGTGCGCCGGTTCGTTCGCCCGAGGGCGAGCGATACCTCGGGGCGATGCGCGCGGCGGCGAATTACGCGTGGTGCAACCGGCAGATCATGACGCACCTGGCCCGTCAGACGTTTGCGGAGGTGTTCGGGCGCACGGCCGAGAAGTTGGGCATGACGCTGCTGTACGACGTTGCGCACAACATCGCGAAGATGGAGCCCTACGAAGTCGACGGCAAGACGAAGATGCTCTGCGTCCATCGCAAGGGGGCGACGCGCGCGTTTCCACCCGGCCATCCGGAGCTGCCGGACGTGTACAAGTCGGTCGGGCAGCCGGTTCTTGTTCCCGGTGACATGGGGCGGTTCAGCTATGTGATGGTCGGGCGTCCCGAGGCGATGGAGAACACGTTCGGCAGTTGTTGTCACGGGGCGGGCCGGCGGATGTCGAGAAGTGCCGCGATCCGGGCGAGCAAGGGCAGGTCCATTCATCGTGAATTGCTGGATGCCGGTGTGATCGCCCGCGCGCGCGGTCGCACGGGTCTTGCGGAAGAGCAGCCGGACGCCTACAAGGATGTGAACGATGTTGTGGGCGTTCTGCACGGTGCGCGGATCAGCAGCAAGGTCGCCCGACTGCGGCCGCTCGGTGTGATCAAGGGCTGAAACAGATTCGCGTTGCGACGAGACTGCCATCTCGGCTTATTGACTGCCGACTCGAAATCGGTGACTTTGTCTTTCATGTTGCGGTCCCCCTTCAATGATTGCGGCTTCGGGATGTAGGCATGGCGACTGTCGGGCATACTCTGGTTGGATTAGCACTGGCCCGGTTCTCTTCCGGCGAGCTTCGTGAGCGGGGGTTCCGGTACGTCTGGCCGGGGTTGATGGTGCTTGGTGCCCATCTCGTTGACATCGCCGAGTGGGTGGTGATCCTGGTCGCGCCTGAATACTTCGATCAGCATTTCGTTACAAATTCACCGATCTTGACGGCTGGCTTGGCTGCTTTCGTTTGGGGCGTGATGGCCGGGGTGTTTCGCGTTCGTCGACCGGGGGCGTTTTTCTTGGCAGGAATCGCCGTCTTTAGCCATTTACTCCTCGATAATCTCATTGTGCGGGCCGTTTTGCTCGACCTTTATGGCTTGCCGGACGAAAGGGGATCAGCAGGGCTATGGAACGCGGTTTATGCCGAGGTTTGGTTCTACGGCCTACTGTTCGTGTGTGTCGGCTTGTTGCAGGCCGCGCGTCAGCGAGACTGCCCACGAATGGGGCGGACAGTCGCTGGCTGTCTCGGTGTGGTTGCAGTGTTCGCGGCGATCTCGCGCGTTGCTGCCCTTTGGATGCCGGCTTACGGACTCGCAGCCGCGCATACACTGTTGCTTTTTCGACGGTCACTTAAGCTTGGCCTGCTTTGGAGTCTTGTGCCAGTCGTTCCGTTGGTGGCGCTGGTGAGCTTCGAACTCTGGGCGGGGCATCTGAGCAAGCAGGGTGATGAGCTCATGGTTGCCAAGGACTACGCAGGGGCCGCCCGGCTGTTTCAACGCGCCGTTTCTGTTCCAACTCGCTCAAAGTTGGCATCGGGTTACCGGAAACTCGGAACGTGTCAGTGGCGATTAGGCGAGTTCGTCGCAGCCGAGGCCTCACTTCTCCATGCAATCAGGATCGGGAACAGGCCTTGTTGGGCGAAGATCATTTTGGCAAGGCTTTATCAAGATCCTGAGGCCAAAAGGTGCGGCATGTACCGCCCATTGGAGGCGGCTAGGCTGTATCAGGAGGTTCTTGATACGCCGGAGGCCAAGCGGTGCTGGCGCGCCGCACGAAGAGAACTTGATAGGCTACGTGAGCATGGCCTAGCGGAATAGCGACGTAATACGCTGTGGAACGAATTGTTGATGTGTTCTGCCGGTTCGCTTTTCATTGTGATCCACACCGGTCTTTCGGCTGCAAACGAGAATCCCTGTATGTTGCTGGGTCGGTTGTGGGCGGTGCCACGATGAGATCGATCGGAACGGGCAACTCCCAAGGTCCGCACAATCGCCGTGGGAGTCGTGCTCAGGTGACGAGAGGCACGCGTGAAGTAAATCGGCGAAGACAAGTATGCAGTGGATCGTAAGTTCACTCTATGGCTTGATTGTGGTTGGGCTTCTCGTTTCGGAACCATTCTACGAACCGAGCCAAGCCTACCTCGATCGGTGTGGCTGGATCATAACCCAAGTCCCGTTTGGCCAGCGAGACGTCAGCGAAGGTCTGATCGACGTCGCCCGGCTGAAGCGGAAGGCGGTTGATGATCGCTTTTTTGCCGAGGGCTTTCTCGATTTCGGTGATCAGGTTGGTGAGGCGGACCGGCCGCGACTCGCCTATATTGTAAATGTGGAAGCCCTTGCAGCGGTCGATGGCCGCAATGACGCCGGCGATGATGTCTTCAATATAGGTATAATCCCGCATCATGCTGCCATCGCCGAAGACTGGGATCGGTTTTTCTTCTTCGATGAGTGAGGTGAATTTGTGGATCGCGAGGTCAGGTCGTTGCCTGGCCCCATAGACCGTGAAGAATCGAAGACAGGTCATGTCGATGCCGAACAGGTGGTGGTAGCAGTGGCACAACAGCTCGCCGGCCTTCTTGGTGGCGGCGTACGGCGAAATGGGGAAATCGACGTTATCTGATTCGGCGAACGGTACTTTCTTGTTGTTTCCGTAGACACTCGAACTACTGGCGGAGATGAACTTCCGAATATCGAATTGTCGAGCCGCTTCCAGTAATACGGCGGTGCCACGAACATTGACATCTTGATACAAAAGCGGATTCTCGATCGAGGGTCGAACACCTGCTCGGGCTGCGAGATGAACGATGGCTTGCGGCTTCGTTTCGTTGAAGAGCCGATTGACAAACTCGGCGTCGCGAATGTCGCCCTCGGCAAGTGTAAATCGCGAATTGTTCAGGCAATGGGTGATGTTCTCGCGTTTGATGCGTGGATCGTAGAAGTCGTCGAAGCAGTCGAGGGCGACCACACTCCGACCGATTGCCAGCAATGCCTCACACAGGTGCGATCCGATGAAACCACTTCCTCCCGTGACCACGATGCTATTCATGTTATATTCCTTAATAGGCTGTACGATTGGGTGTAGCCATAGGAGCCGATCCAATGCCTTTGGGACCGCCTTCTCGGGGGAGGCGACTCAGCCCGGAGGCCTGTTTCACAGGACCTATGGGCGGGATCCTGAGTGAATGTGGGTCAGTCGCCCACCTTTGCCGGTTTCTTTGTTGGTCGGCCGATACTGTGGTATTCGAATCCCATATTGCCGAGTGGAATCGGGTTGTAGAGGTTCCGCCCGTCGAAAATCAGAGGGCGTTTGAGCTTCCTCAGGATGAGATCGAAATCCGGCGTTCGGAATTCTTGCCAGTCGGTAAATACCACCATCGCGTCGGCGTCTTCCAGCGCCTCGTAGCCATCCGAATAATAGGAAGCACGGTCACCGCCGATCTCGGTCTTTGCGTTCTCAATTGCTTCCGGATCGTGAGCGCGGATCGTCATGCCTGCTTCAATGAACATCCGGATCGAATCGATGGCGGGTGACTCCCGAATGTCGTCCGTCTGGCCTTTGAATGCTAGGCCCCAAACACCGAGCGTGACGTCGTTCGCTTGGTCGCCAAAGTAGTCGATGATTCGGCGGGCGAAGCGGCGACGCTGCTCTTGATTCCTGTCATGCACCGCCTGCGCGACCAATGCGGGCTTGCCCGTCGCCAGTCCCATGTGGATGAATGCGTTGACGTCCTTGGGAAAACAAGAGCCTCCGTATCCCACACCCGGGAAAAGAAAGGCGTTGCCGATGCGGCAGTCCGAGCCGACGCCTTGCCGGACCGTTTCCACATTCGCCCCAAAGTGTTCGCACAGGGTGGCTACCTCGTTCATCAGTGATATCTTTGTCGCCAGCATCACGTTCGCGGCGTACTTCACCATCTCCGCGCTGGCCGGATCCATCACGAGGATCCGCTCCTGCTTCCGCATGAACGGCGAATAGAGCTGCTTCATGATCTCAACGACGGCGGGGTTGGTTGTCCCGATGACGGCGCGGTCGGGTTTCATGAAATCGTCGATCGCCGCGCCTTCTTTCATGAACTCCGGGTTGCTGACGTAATCAAAGGGATGGTCCGTTTCGGCCTGGATGATATTGATGACACGTTGGTGTGTGCCGACCGGGACGGTGCTTTTGGTGACGATGATGCGATAGCCGTCCATGAGCCTGCCGATTTCTGCGGCAACCGACAGCAGCGCGGACAGATCAGCATCGCCATCGTCTCCCTGGGGCGTGCCGACAGCGAGGAAGATGATCAGCGAATTGGCGACGGCGTATGACAGATCGGTGGTGAATTCAAGGCGACCGGCGGCTGCGTTTCTCTTGACCATTTCGCTGAGACCCGGTTCGTAGATCGGAATTCGGTCATCGAGGAGGGCATCGATCTTGCTTCTGACGTTGTCAACGCAAATCACATGGTTCCCAACGTCCGAAAAGCATGTGCCGGCTACTAGCCCAACATATCCTGTTCCAACGACACTGACTCTCATCGAGGAAGACCTCCAGTTTGTCTAGGCGGCTGAGCGCCCAGTGAGCATTTCACCGCCGTGGACGGGTGCGATGCCAACGGCGACAACGTACTTACTTCGGCGTAGAGCCGCAAGCATCTTACGAAACGATCTGCCACGTTCAGCGGCCTCGGCAACGTCCTGTCCTTTGACATTGCTTCTTGGTTGGGAGCGGCGAACAGACGACCACCCACAACGTAGTAGAACAGTGGCTATTTGCGTGTGATGGCTCGCCAGGTCGCAGCTACACCTGATGCAACCGCGATGCCGATATGATGTTTGGTTAGATTCATTGTGACGCCATGATGGCTGTATCTGCTGTGATGACAGGAGGTTAAGTCGCAGACATCCCGCGGCTGACGGGGACGGAGTCTGCCTGTCGTGAGTTGCACTCCATCGATCGGTTGTGTAGGTTTACACTGCGGGTACTCTCGTGCTCTTGTAGTCCATCCGGGTCTTTCGTGGATCTCATCGGATTCCATTTTTCCCTATCCGCGCCATTATCGCCACTGGTTCCCTTGCAGGCTTCGGAGATTCTCAGTGTCAGCATTACGAAGAGTCGGCGTTCTCACACGATCCGATGTTTCTTTCCTGGCGGAGGATGGCATCCAGTTCGAACGGAACCGATAGGCTGCTGCGGGAAAACCAGACGCAGGGAGGCATTTCCGGTTGTCAGAAAACGCCTTGCCTGGAGTGTAAGCTTGCAAATCCCCCATCCTGCAAGGGAGAATGAGATCAACGCGCAACTCTAGTCAAAGCTGGTCGATTTCATATTGACCACTTCCTTTCTGTTTCCGTCAATAATCAAAAAGCTAACCTTCAGTTTTTCGTCAAACTACCCGTGCTCAGAATCATGATCATTAGGAGATCGGGGACGTGTGTTTCCTTGAGTTTGGTCGCAGAAACGGTTGAGTTACTACCTCGCTGGTCGGCATTAGGAATGCGTTGAACGCCTGAAGGAAACCGAGTCCTCCCCGAGGGGGCGGAGGATTATAGACACAGGTGGAGCGAAGTGGAATCCGTTGTTGCGGAACCAGGCGTTCCGTTTGGCTCATCTCCGGCTACGATCTTTTGCTCCTTTGGAGCAGAAGTTTTTGCACCCTTACTTGTGAATATCGAGGCGTTTTTTGCATTCCTTGACATCTCCGGGACTCAGTGCTGGCATAGCCTTCTCTTTTCTTACCGCCCGAGGTGGTGGTTTGCAGACTGAACCTTGTAAAAGAAAGGTCGCAGGTTTTTGAACCGACCCTCCCAAAGCGGACGAGTACTGAGGAACGCCCTCCTAATGTCGGTTGGCCAAGGCGTTACGCATATCGTTATGGCTGTGACAGGCATTGCGATGGTCCGTCACCTTGGCTTGTCGCTGTATTCCCAGTATGCGACCGCTATGGCCTTTATGGGTTTCTTTGGCGTGTTGACGCGCCTGGGTTTCAACCGTGTCTTCTTGCGGGAATGTTCGCGCGATCCGAGCAAGATGCGGCGCTTTTTCGCGGCCGCATTCCTGCTGAACGGCACCCTCAGCATCGCAGCATGGCTGGTTGCTCTAACCTTGGCGTACTATCGCTACGATTCCCAGGTTTTTACATTGACCGTGCTGCTCGGCGCCAGCGTCATGGTGCAGGGTCTCAGACAGACTCCGATGACCGCTATTCAGGTTCATCAGAAACTCCATCTGAGATCATTTGTCATGATCACGACGAGCATATGCTATGCAGCAGCCGTTTTCTACGGCATTCAGATTGGCATTTCGGTGGTTGCCTTGGCGGTACTCCATCTTGCCACCAATGTCCTCGCAATGCTGCTGAGTTGCTGTTTTAGCTTCCAGCTCTCACTTCCGAAGCCCGATCTCGGGAGTGTGCGAGAACTCCTAAGTTTGGGGATCAGGTTTTGCGCCATCGACATCATGATGACGGTATATATGAGCGTAAACGCCTTCGTTTTGGCCAGCTTAAACATGCAGGAGCAAGTCGGAATCTACAATGTCGCCTACCGCTTGTTTGCAATGCTGCAAATGATGGCGCAAGTCATTGACAGCGCGGTCAGTCCCGCTATCTACAGCCTCACCGATGCACAGGATAGAATGATTCGGGGGATTTTCATGGTCCTAAAGTACTTCACCGTCAGTGGGTTGTTATTGGGTGCTGCATGTATGGCTCAAAGTGAATGGATCATCACAACACTCTTTGGATCGGAGTTCAAACAGGGCGGTTTTGTATTGATGCTTCTCGGTCCTGCGATAGCCTGTCGTTTCATCATTATTTTGCTTTCTCATATAATCTATGCAAAAAACCAGGAAAGCTTCATGCTACGTGTAATGACGATCCTGGCAATTGCAGCGACGACAGCTTCAGTGTTACTTATACCTGGCTATGGTGCGAAGGCCGCAGGGGCGATATTGCTGTTCAACGAGTTGTGTTTGTGTTTGGTTTGTATTGCAAAGTGTGAAAAGCTCCTTGATGGGCCTGGGATTTGGAAACGCCTGATAGCCCCACTCCTCGCCGGTATCGCCACCTTCGGCCTACTCTATGCAACCGTTCAGTACGCGCTCGCGGGCCTTTTGGTTAGCCCCGTCATCTTTGCGGGTTTTTTGTTTATGATTGGTTATTACCGAAAAGAAGAAGCAGTTGCTATGGTGCGGGCATTCTGGAAGCGTTCCTAGTGCCGTTTCCAAGAAGGTCTTATGACTTTTGTCGTGCATAGCGGTTTCGGTAATCTGCATAACGTTTCAATGCCAGACTGAGTTCGGCATGGTTGCCGTAGTTCGAGTTGCGAATCACGAACTCCTTGACCGGCGTAAACTGACATTCGATGGGGTTGAGCCACGACGCGTTGGTGGGTGTCCAGATCAGGTGAACATTGTTTTGACCACACCACTGTAAGACTTCGGAGGTCCCGTGCGGTGAGAAGTTGTCCAGGATCAAGTGAAAGCGCTGCTCGGCGGGATACCGTCGGCGCATGTACTTCAAAACCTGCAGCACTTCGCGCGACCGCTTTCTGCTCCGCGTGTATCCCCACAGTTGGTCGCCGTGAATATCGTAGAAGGCCAACCAATGACGCACGCCGTGTTTGCGCGTGTAGGTGGCTGGAAGTCGATCCGGATGGTGAGTTGAGCACCAAGCTCGACCGTGCTGCGGACGAATCTCCAGGGGACCGAACTCGTCGAAGGAGATCGTCGGGCCGTTGGCGGCGCGCTGGTTCACGTAGCGTCGAATCAGTTTTTCTTAGACGCCAACCTGGGATCATTGCATTCCTTCCAGGTCTTCGTACGGCGCAGCTTGACCTTGGAATCCTTGAGCATCTGTCGAATGGTCTCCAGGCTGATCGAAGCCACCACGCGCTCCTGGATGATGAAGTCTCGCAACTTCGCCAACGACCAACGCGTGAACGGTTGCCCCAACAAGTCCGGCGGACAAAGGGCCGTCTCAACGATAAGACTGCACTGCTCTTCGGAAAACTTTGCGGGTCTTCCGATGCCGTACTTGGGCACAAGAGCCTCGAACCCGTCGGCATTGAAGGACTTGATGACGGCCCGAACATGCGCCGCCGAGAAGTAGAATCGTCGAGCAATGTCCGGCGCCTTCGATCCTTGGGCGGAAGCGAGAATGATCTGCGCGCGACGGACCTGGATACGGTCCCGACCGGATCGAACAATTCTCTGAAGCCGTCGCCCCTCGGCAACGCCGATGTTCCTGACGAAAAGACACATAGTGAATCTCCACATGTTACACTGACATCCCTGTCAACACGTGGAACTCCATATATACCTAATTTGGGCATCGCGCAAATTACCTATTTTAATATTTGTTCAGCCACCTTTTTGGAAACGGCACTAGGTTCTGTCTGACAACCCGATTCTGAGCAAACGTTCGATCATGGCGACTTT
>CAZTAR010000013.1:0-24709 GCA_964611695.1 uncultured Planctomycetaceae bacterium
GGGATGTCGGTAGCGGCAGCGAGGAACTCAACGGGACGTTCGACATGATGGGCAACGTTTGGGAATGGCTGGAAAACCCACACACACCCCTGGACTATAGGGTTGATTCCAATCGCGGGCTGCGCGGAGGATGGTACGACGTCAGCGCCGGCAACACCCTCGCGTCCTCCTACTATTACGCCGGCGTCCCGTACTTTGAGAACGTCGGCATCGGCTTCCGTGTCGCCTCCGAAGTCCCCGAACCCGCCACACTCTCATTGCTTCTGCTCGGCGGCGTGATGCTCAGGCGACGGCGCTAACAGTCTTCAAAGTCGAAACCAACCTGCCGCGCCAACTCGAACGCAGCTTCGTACTCGCTCGGTGCTCGCACGGTCCAGCTCTCGCCGGTCCTGGCGTCGACGGCATTGACCACGCGCTGAAGCTCTCGCGTCTGAAGGTCTACCGTTGTTGTCCATCCGACGTGATATCCGGCGGCCTTGATGGCGTCGATGATGGCTGCTGTGACGACTGGCGTTGACATCGCCGGATTATACGGCGTGGGCAAAGTCGTAGTACAATCCCCCCGTGCCACACAGCCGACCAATCCGCCGCATCATGAAGTGGGTAGGGCTTGCGGTCTGCGTGCTGATCGTTGTGGCGTGGGGGCTGAGTCTGAGGTGGCAGGTTTCTTACGGCGGCGACGGTTGGGAGCTCGGACTCATTGGGGGCAACTTCACGACATACGTCTGTTCGGCATTCAGTGGCGACGGCTGGGAGTTCGGGCCGCGACTGATCGCCTTTGGGGATGTTGTCAGATCGGGCTTCAATTGGCCCTCGCGGTACTCCTATAAGGGCGGAGAGATTTCGTACACCGGCGTGTTGGTACCGCTGTGGATGCCCCTGCTCGCAGTCGCCATCCCCACGGCCATCCTGTTCTGGCGAGACCGTCGCCGCATCCCGCCCGGACACTGCCAGCAGTGCGGGTACGACTTGACCGGCAACGTGTCGGGACGGTGTCCGGAGTGCGGCGAGTTTTGTGAGCGAGGTTCCAAGGCGTGAACGTTCCAGGACCATCTCGACATCGACGTGTACTCAAGTGGGCCCGGCTCGGGATCTGCGTCCTGATTCTCGTTGGGTGGGGGTTTGAGCTTTCGGTGGACAATTGACAATTAACGTGACGGTTGGGTATGCGATTGCTCAGGCTGGACTCCTCAAACGGATTTCTGCTTTTTTGGGCTGCGGATGTCAAGCCATAGATGGCGCAGGTCAAAAGGAGAGTGAAGACGCGCGGGCCTAGTTAACGTGTGATTGAGGCGTGACACGCCGTCCCGCCCCCAGCCACCGTCGGAGAGAATGATTGGTGGCAATGACCGTCCTTCCCCAGCAGCGTTGACTTCGCCCAGGACGTCATCCGGTTCCATGTTTTGCAAGTAACCGATCATCACTCCAGAGGACGTTGCCTTTCCGTAGCCGTGCTCCTCCGTAGTGAAGCGGAGGACACCGTTTTCGACGTAGTTCACGTTGAAGATCCATCGACTGGCAGGCCGACCGAGTCGTTTGCACTCGATGGTGTAGAACATCGACGCCCGATCGTCGTCGCTCTCCTGGAGGTTCACGAAGCCGCATTGGAAGTCGGGTCGCTTGTCCTCCCGCGGCGCGCGTGTTTCATCGTCTATCAGTGGTTGGTTTTGTGCTTCCCAGACAGGTGGCGCCGACACGCCGCGACCGAGGCGCGACAGGCGAGCGTTCACACGGCGCAAGCTGAAATGCAGCGCTCGATTCAAGCCGGGTTCATCCTCGGGCAGCGATGGCTTCAGCCGCAACTCGACCAGCGCTTGACACACAAGCTCCAGCACACGCTTCTCATGCTCACACCAAGTCCGTAGTGCTGCAATGCTGGGTTGCTTCATTTGCGGCCCCCGCGCGTTGCTCGTTGCAGATGCACGGCCTGAAGCAACGCCACCTCGGCATCCTCGCGGGCCGCGGTCCGCGTCCAGTGGCGGCGTTCGTTGCGTTTGATGATGATGCAGTCGGTGTCGGCGACCTCGCGGACCAGACCGTCGATGTAGAACCGGCTTTGCTGCCATTTCGTCAGGATGCCATCGTTGAGACGGTCGAGAAGGCGGGCCCATTCGGCCGCGTCACTGTCCGTCACCGATGGCAGCGGCGTGTCCTTGTACTGTGTCGAGAACACCACGCCCAGGAGCGGGGCATCCGCACTCGCCCGGACGACCTGCCAGCGAAACTCGCCGTTCGGCGCCACCTCGCGGTTCAACATCTCCAGAAGGGCCCGGAGATATCCTTCTAGTCCGTCTTCATCGGTCGGCAGGTCGGCGACCGTGCCGGTGCGTCCGCTCGGCCGGTCCGGCAGGACCGGCCTGGCCGCATCGCTCTTCACGTGGTTGTAGAACAGGTCCAACCCCGTCTCGCACATGTCGCGGACCAAGTCGCGCTCCGCGTCCGTCATTTCGTACAAGTCGAAGATCGCCTCATCCAATTCACGCTCCAGCTCAGCACCGCCCGCACTGAGGAGCGGTGCGTCGCCCACGGGGTCCGCGACGTTCGAGGACCGCAGTCGGTCGACGATTCGCAGAATCCGGTCTCGAAGTACGCGATCTTCCGGCAATCGGATGGGCAGCGAACGCACGTCGTCGAGGCTGACTTCGTCGTACCAGGTTCCCCATGATCCCGCTTCGAGGAACAGGTAGTAACGCGCCAACGATGACCACAGGATGCCCAGGATAACGGTGTGCTGCCACGACGGCGACTCCCGCAGGCAAAAGCCATAGATGGAATGTCGAAAGCTGAATGGTTCCGTTTCCAGTCGCGTGATGATCCGTCCGTTGCCGTGACCACGGATGGCGGGGGTGCGCTTGACCAGTAGCCTACGACCTTCATAGAGCCTGCGATCCCGAGGTCTGACGACAGCCGGGGGCGATGGCTGCAACTTGATATTCCGTAACGGCGTGTACCGATCAAACTGCCCAACCGGAAACTCCTGGAATTCGAGAAACCAGTCATGCCGACGTGGCTTGCAGGATCCACCGTGCTGCTTGAAGCCAGCATTGGAGTATTCCACCACCGGGCCGGCTTCATCTTTGAGGCCGACGAGCGAGGGGAACAGCTTCAAGGAACGCAGCAAGGCGTCGTCATGGTGGTTGCCCCACCAGTAGGTCTTCCAGAAAGCATCGCGGCGGGTGCGTTCATCCTGAGGCAGAACATGCAGATCGGACCGGCTCAAGACGATGGCCTTCAGCCGTTCCGCCATCGGCGTCCGCTTGGCCGACCAGTACTCGAACCGTCGTTCGTGGTTCGGCCGCTCGGCCTTCTCGAACACGACGGCCGCAAACGGGGCGATCGCGCTGTGTTGGCGACCGGCGCCGCTGAAGTAAACGCGGCGGACGTGCGTGAAGTTGACGACCTTGACCAGTTCCGCGGAACTCAGCCAGGTGCCCCTGAACCGCTCGCTCTCGCCGCTTTGTTTGTGAAGCACACCGGCCGACACGAGCAGCCCGGCACAGCCACCGTCACGGAGGAGGTCCAGCGAGCGATGGATGAACGCCTGCGATGGCTCCTTGTCGCCGACCGGTTTGCTGTGACGTGTACACCAATCCAGGGCCACATCCGTCGCCTGCCGTCCCATCTTGTCCTTCGCCGGCGGATAGCCCCAGGGCGGATTGCCGACGACGATGTCCACGCTGCCGGCGCCAAAGCACTTATGCACGGTTGCGTCCGGCACGGCACCCTTCTTGGGAAAGGCGTTCGCCTCCAGCAGGATGTCGAAGCGAAGCTTGCCGTTGGAGCGGGCGTCCGGATCGTACTTCAGGCACGGCAGCCGCTTGTCGCGCCAGATGTCGGGGGGTTCGAGATAATGCAGCAACGCCAAGTAGAGGCTGAAGGCGGCCACCCGCACCGCCTCGCCGTTGATCTCGATGCCGCGGATCTGGTCTCGCAGGATCTTGCGCAGCTCCGGGAGACCGAGCCGGGCCTTCTTCTTCTGCCAACGGTAGCGGACGATCCTGCGAAACGCTTCCACCAAGAATATTCCGGAGCCGCACGCCACATCCGCAATGCGGGGATTGCCCTCCAACCGCTCCGGCGTGAGCACCGATGACAAGACGAACTCGACCAGGGCGCTGGGCGTATAGTGGCTCCTGTTGTTCCCGGTGGCTCCCTTCTCCTTGTTGTAGAACGCCTCGTAGATGCTGCTGATCAGCTCGATGGGGATGACATCGAAGCGATAGGCGAAGAAGAAGAGCTGCGATCGGTCCGGGTCCGGGTCGCCGCGCAGGAAGCTCTGCAGCAGATTGAGATGTTCCTGTTTGACGGCCCTCTCCTCGGCAGGGTCGGCTGGAAACATGTCGCCGTTGAAGTCCACGGCGAGCTTATGGAATAGTGCGTAGGTGAAGTCCTTGTTGGCGAGCACCCGCGGATACAGTCGGTTGCCCAGCTCCGGATCGGCGTCCGGGCGGGTAGGAGCTTGCTTCAACAACTCGGTCCAGCCCGCGACCTGCCGGGCGATTGAGCGAAAGTCCTTCTCGATCAGGATGCCACGATCCTCAAGGTAGCGGACAAAGATGGACCGGCCGATCAGCGCGTGGGCATACGCCGGCTTCAGCCTTGCGTCGATAAGCAGTTCGCGAACGGTGTTCAGATCACGGACCAGGGCTTGATCGGCCCGGGCCGATTCGCCCATGCCGAAGCGCCGTTCGGCGAAAAGCCGCCCCGACTCGACCTGTTCGCGCCGGAAGGCCTGCAGCCGAGACTGGACCTCGGCGACGCTCCGCGCCCGGGCCAGCAGCCGGCGTTGGCTGTCGAGGTCGTCCCCCGGCCGGGCCGGCGAACGGGTCAGATCGTACACGGCCAGCTCACCCGGCGTCGCCAGAAAGAGGCATTGCGGGCGGGCCATGCACCAAGCGTCGTTGAAGAGCCGGCGGGTGGCTTCGGGGTCCGCGTCCTCAGTCTGTGCAAACACAAAGACGGGGTTGTTGTTGACGAAGAAGACTTTCTCCGCACGAATCTTTTTTGCGAGCGCAAGCCATTCGCCTTGGTTAAGCCAGTCATTCGACGTGGTGTGATCAGGACGATTGGTCGCATCGACCAAATCGCCAGCAACGAGCCCGAGGGCCTGATAGGCAGCCGTTAATAGCGAGGACGAGGATGCCATACCCACTGCCATTCGGTCGACCCCTTCACATCGTATCGAAGTATTCCTGCGTCACCCCTCCACCAAACCATCAAGACAAGAGAGGCTCTTCATTGCCTCCTAGTATCATGCGCAGGGCTCAGCCTGCCGTCAATGCCGAAGAGTGGGAACCACTTACCTTCAGTGACTGCTGTCAGCCGCTAGTCGCATCCGAAACCACGGCCTGCAGTCGATTGGCATTGACATCAACACCACAGCCTTCCTTCTCATAGCCAAGGATAGGCGGGAATCACCCCCAAGCCCGCAAATGCCCAGGCGACAGCCGATACGGCTTCCCCTCCCGCATCGCCCGCTGACGCTCAGCCCCGCATTCCGGCAAGTCGAACGTCGTGACCTCCCAGTAAAACGGTATCCCCCGCTCATCACATTGTGATCGTAGCGACCGCACCCACTCAGCCCGCATCGGC
This sequence comes from uncultured Planctomycetaceae bacterium, assembly GCA_964611695.1. Lineage (GTDB taxonomy): Bacteria > Planctomycetota > Phycisphaerae > UBA1845 > UTPLA1 > CAZTAR01. The sequence goes on from CAZTAR010000013.1 coordinate 5,593, forward strand.
CGCGGCTCGAGCTTCCCGCGCAACCGCGCCGCCACAACCTCCGCCATGATGACCACCCAGGTCACTGTGTCGGCCGTCACGTCGTCAGGCAGCTCGATCGGCCCGACGAACGGCTGAATGGACAGATGCCGCATGGCGGCCGGCGTGTCTCGTAGAAACGGCCACAGAGCGTCCAAGCTCGACTGCTGGCCAGCGGAGATCCCCGGGCACAGGTTCGGCACGGGCCCGCCGTGCTGCTCAGCATCCTGCGTGACAAACGCCTGCATCGCCTCAGGCCGCTTAGTCAGGAGGTTGTACTGGTGATGTGGCGTTGCACGGATGACGTCAAACGCCCGCTCATGCAGCTTCGAACCGATCGACGGACCGAACAGATCGCATTGGCTGAAAGCAAAAATCACGTCAGGCTTATCCAGCGTCTTCGGCGCGTTCCACAGGTCCGGCCGCATGGACAGCTTGCCTGTTCGCGTGACACCGGTGAACACGGCCCGACCGTCCTTCGCGATTCGCACCGCCTCGTGGCGCGGCGCGGCCTTGTGCAACCGTTCAGCCGCATAGCAGTGCCGGCACTCGTCAGAACACGGATCACATCCGAGGATCGGATTCCATTCACGCTTGGCCCACGGGTTCCACTTCACAGCTATCTCCCTATTCTGAATCCCGGGCAATACCGCCCCGTCATTCGATGTCGCGGTGCCGGCGGCACGGCCTCTGTCGGCTCCCGCACCGGCGGCGGGGGCCGCATCGGCGTCGGCGCTAATGGCGCCGCGTTCCAGCGAGAAGCCGCTTCATCGACCTCATGCGGACACTTGGCCGTCCCTGATTGCAGCATCCCGGCCAGCAGGCGGGAACACGGACTCATGCGATGTAAAACAAGCCCACAGGTCAACGCGGCCTCGCCGGTGTCACCCCATTTGCCGTGCCCCCATTCGCACGCCTCACAGATGTCAGCGCGATGCATCATTGGCGTCCCTACATCGGCGGTGGCCAGCCGGATCCGGCTCCGCTGCCTTGCTGTATCTGCTCAACCTCCACGCCGTAGCACGGCATGTGCCCGTCGCACGTCCCCTCTTCCGTCCACGTCCACAGCGAGTTAATGAAAACAGTCAGCATCTCGACATTCATGCCAGCCAGTGTCCCAACAAACTCCACGTCCCAAGGCCCACCTTCCGGCCCAGTCACGGACACGCTGCCTGGCGGGATGTTGGAACACATCTCCAACGCCGTCTGAACGACCGCGGCCGTCATGCCGACCCCCTCCGGCCCAATCCCATCCGAATGACTATGTTCATCCTCAAACAGCCCGATCGCAAACCAACCACTTGCTGGCGGCTGCCCAACGCCATAGGTGTCGACAATCGTGATTCGCTGAATCTCGTTGACGATATCGTCAGGATCGGGCCCATCATCGGCGGCGTGCAGCTCAGGAAGGTTTGTGGTGAACACGATGCGAGCCCACTGTGTCGTATCTGTGTCTGTTTGCGTGCCTGTCGGGTCGAGTTTGCGAACCATCTTGATCCGGTGGGCAAGACCGTACTCTGGCAGTTGCGGAATTACCGGCCCGGCGAGCGGCGTCATAATGTGATTGGATTGAAATCCGGCAGCCCCAGGCGCGCCCCAAGGCAAATACCACCATGACTTACCGCTATTCCTGCATGGCAACTCACTCGGTTCAGCTTCCGGCTGCGCGCAAACGGATTGAGCACCGGCCGATGGGTAAATCACATCCCCCATGGCATGTTCGACACCGCCACAACCGCGAAGCACATCATTACAGCGGCGTGTCGCTGGCTCAAAGGTCGCCCCAAAGCCCGCCCGGTGGCCGCGAATGAACGCGGCAAAGCCCGCATCGCTCACATCACCGACGATAATCGCTTTGACTTCGCCCTCGTACCAGCAATTCCAATGCGGGAAATATCCATAGGCTTCAGTCGGGCCGTTATTCGCATCCGCCCATCCGCCCCAAAACTCATCAAGCACAAACCACGCCTTAATGATCGCCTGATAGGTCACACTCCATTCAGGTCGATACGGGTACACATGTCGCTTACCGAGCGTGATGCCGCGATACCGATGAATGATGTTTTCGACCAGCGGCCACGTCTCACCCTCAAAACCAGCGCACCCCGGACTTCCATAGATGGCAAAGTGGCCATGCTTTGCTGGAGCGCTTGCCCTCGCAACGATCCCACGGAGCCCCTCTTCGACGCACGGCGGCAATGACGGTTCGCTTTCGTAGTGGTATGGGTGGTAGCGATTGTGACCGCGTTTGACTCTGTACGTCTGACAATCATCTAGCGGGAATCGATTGTGGGCGTCAGCGTCATACGGCGGATCGCCGAATGTTTCCTGATCCCACCACGCGCTCAGAGGCGCGACCGGGATCAGCGCCATGTTGCGATAGCTTCCGGCCGCCGTTGAGTCAGCCATCTTCTTTGCGACAGCGGAATAGACAAGGCTTGTTGGCTCAGGCTCGCCATCCACGCACCGAATTCCTTTGTGCGTCAGCCGAACATAGCCGCGCAATCGTGGCGGGTGTGGATAGGGCGGATTGGGATCGCTTCCGGCTTCGCGCCACTCGACATACAGGATTGCGCCACGCGGCTCACCATACGACTCTCCGCGCACATGATTCAAATCCGTGAAATTCAAATCCTGTGCGGACTCCATCGCGATTCCCATGTAATTGCCTGGCGCATAGCCCGGCCGTTCGATGAATCGCGCGATCATCGGCGAGAGGTTGGTCAATGTTACGAGCGTGCCGTATTCGCCTCCTCCATTCGCGAGTTCAATCTCATACAAGTTGTCCTGGTTCATTGGACCGGAACTACCCTGATGACAATTGATCCGTGTTGGCCCGTAGGGATTACCTCGCATCGGATTATCAGGATGTTCAATTACTTCCGAAAACGGGGCCATGTTGTCACGGTTCAACAGCCACAGCCGGGTCCACGCCGGCGCTTCTTGATCTTCGAGGATGCGCTGGGAAACAAGCTTCGCCGACAAGATGATCGCGTCGGCCGGCACATCGATCGGGAGTCGCAAGAAACCATCTCGATGCGTCAGCACGCCGCTGACATCTTTCGCACCGATCCAAACACCGCGCGTGCTGGAATCTTGGTCGACGTGCATCTCAGCATCGGTGCCCCACCCGTCGCTCAATTCATCGGCGATCCGGTATCGCTCGAAGTGGCGACCCGGCAACAGGGACGGAACTAACGCCAGATTGCCAACGGAGAGCTTGCCACCTTGCTCTTTCGATTGGCAAAATCCCCACCCAATCAGCGTTCCCCAATCGCGCTCCTCGAAATGCTGGTCCCGCCCGTATCGTGAAAACATGCCAGTTCGGAGAACGCCGTTCTTGTCGAGAAACAGCCTTGCATACTGACCGCCGCATCGCGCATCAGCGGGCAGGCATGATCTCGTGTACATATCGCAGATGTGACATCGTTGCCGCTGTTCCCATGTCATGCCGTAAATTGGATCGTCGTACCACCGGCCCATCGCGCAGACAAGCGACAAGCTATATGGCCAGATCGGTTCAATGCGAATCGTCTGTTCAATCAGGTATTCATCTCGCGGCGGCGGATTGTCATCGGGCATGTCTAAGCTCTATGAGCATTCCTCGCTGAACCAGACCAGGTAATCTTCCTGGTTCGGCCAGACCATCGTAGCCGGATCGCCGGTGAAGACGGCGACAACGCTGTACTGCACTTCGTTGGTCGGATCATCGCGTAACGGCGCACACCGGCGAACAAGAACGTGTGATCCATCCATGATGAGCGGGTCGATCCCGGCCCAGCCGACGAACTTATCTTGTAGCGGCGGGTCAGTGTCATACACCATCGGTCTCGCGAGGATTCGCGAACACGTCGCCATCACCGATCCACTGCCGGGCTCGCGGGTCAGACCGAGGACGATACAGTGGATGTCCGAAGAGCCAGGCGGCAAGCCGATACGCGCCACGGCCCACGCAACATCGGGCGATTCACGATCAGCTTCACGCTGTATCCATAGAAGTTGTGCGGTCCCTGACGAATCACTTTTCAGAGTCTCGGCCGTGCCGTCCAGCACATCCGCATACTCGTCCGCCTCACTCCTCATCTCGACACGGACATGGCACACGCCGTCAATGACGGCCCGACCGACGTCACCGTCATCAATCGCGTCCAGAAGCACAACAAACCGACCGATGTAATCATCAGTCGGGATCACTCCACGCAACACAACCTCGCCGACAAATTCATCTAGATCATCGGACGGAGTGACAATTGGTCCATCAATTGCCAGGATATCAAATCGATCGCGAGGCTCGCCGGTTTCATTCACAATACGGATAATACCAGTTTGGCGAAGTGTCGGAACTTTTCCGGCAATGAGATCATGTAGCCGAGACTGATAATCTTCGGCCGCGTCGATAAACGCATTGTGCGTCGAGGCCGGATATCTAATGCGCTCGCCTGGAGATACTTTTCGCATCGTCCTAAATTCCCAACAACGACAAATTGGCTTTCTCGTACACCTGCTCAACGTAAACGAACTTCGGTCGCGTGACCGTAGTCTTGCGACGTTTGGACCCATCGAAGATTGCCACATACCCCGTTGTCGTCTGATGCTTCACCCAAAGGTAATCCCATCCAGCCTTGTTGATGCCGGTGATACTCCCAATCGTCATATTGGTGATGTTGGGCGATGCGGCAAACCGAAAGGCAATCTCCCAATCGCCACCACCCCGCCGTGAGCCTGACGCGCCCTCAAACAGGACCTCGCCGGCAGCAAGGTCTTTGAACGGCGCATCATTCACGCGCCCCGTTAATGTGTGGAGAATCCCTTTGTAGGCGCTCGTCACCGTAGCAGAAGGCAACACATGGGTCTCAGTCCAGCGGTACACCGGCACAACGATATCAACACCCGCGACCTCACCCTCCTCTGACACGCCAATCGCGCCCTGATGATCCGGAGCGCCTGGATCGGGCGATCCATCCGGTGTCGGCGGGTAGGATGCAACTGTCGCGAGACTTTGGGTGATGTGATGTGTGCCGCCGCCAGTATCGAACGTATAGCTAGACGAACCAACCTGCGGAGTATAGCTGTAATGAACAGTGCCCTCAAAAATGAAGTGGCTAATAAGCTCACACGTGACCCTGCCGCGCGGCAACATAACCAACCCATCGCCGAACAGGTCATGCGTCTCTGGCGCTTTATCGAGCATGGCATCGCGAGCGTCATGAACAGAATAATCTTCTGACACGCCCGGTTCGGGTCTGGCGATTATTTTGTAATGCAGCTCAATGCCAGGATCAGACACGCCAGTGACGAGCCTTTTTGAATCCAGCATTTCGCGAACTTCATACGTCGTAGCCATGAATCACCCTTGCGTGTACATCGGTCCGCCAAAACAGCCTTCGCGTGCATGCCGTTCGACTTTTTCAATTGCCCTTGCAGTTCTCTCCGTCGACTTCGCGATATTGTCGATAGTGCTTATTTGACCAATTCGCCCTATCACCGATGCGTTGAATGTGCCGACTACTGCAGCCTGTCGAATCTTGCCCTCGACTGCTTTCGCGCCAGCGGTGAGCTTCCCCTGTAATTCTTCAAACCCCGGCCGCGCAGGCGAATCATCATCTCCCATGTTGCCGGTTTTGTGTTTCTTGGCTGCCGCAATCGCCTTGACCAGCTTCTTCTTCGCCTCTTCCAATTTCCTTTCTGATTCCTCGATGCGGTCAACATGCTTATCGCCCAGCGCTTCAAGTGCGGCCTTTCGGTCGGCGACCACCTTCTCCAACGCCGCCTGCTCCCGAGTCTCCAACTCGGCGGCGGACATCTTTGACACCCGAGCCGCCTCCTCTATGGCTGCCGCCTTCCGACGAGCGATCGCTTGACGATCCGCTTCTTGATTCGTCTTCAGCGCAGCCTTTGCCGTCTCAACGTCGAAGTCTTCATCGAGTGCACCCTGAATATTCAGGATCTTCTCAGCAACAAAGCCCACGGTGTTGCTGGCGATGCTCTCCATGCCAGCCCATGCGCTCGCCCAGATATTTCCGATGAAGGCACTGAAGTCCGCGAAGTTCTGTTCAAACCAACTGCGCACATTGATCCACGCGCTTTGAAGCCCGGCGAACGCGTCAATCGTCACAGAGCCAAACGCATACCGCCATTCGTCCCACGCTGTGCGTAGAGGCTTGATTCCGGTCTCCCACGCGACGCGCAAACCAGCCCACATCACTTGCGCGGCCGCATTGATATCGCCGGCCCCCAGGGCACCACGAATGCCGCCAAGCACCTCACCGACAGCGCCGTGCAGTTTGTGAAACTTCTTACCCAACCAATCCAGCATCTCCGCGCCAGCGCCGGTATAGTGAAAAATTGCAGCACCTATGCCTGCCACGCCGGCAACAACCAGTGCAATCGGCGACATCAGCGCAGCCAGCGTCCCCGAAATCACTGGAAGAACGGATGCAATTCCGCCAAAGATGAACGCAACAGCCTGGGCAGCCATACCAAGTGACACAAGCGCCGTACCCACACCGGCCACAGCAACTGCCACACCACTCACGGCAGCAACAACCGCTTGGTTGCGGCTCACCCACTCAGAGACAGCGGACACAGCATTTGAAATCGCACTCGAAATAACACGCAACGGCCCGGCTATCGCTTCACCGAGTTCTATTCCAAGCCCCTCAACGGCTGACATCACAACACGAAAGCTACCACCTAGAGTGTTCTGCATCGTCGCTGCCATTTGAGCAGCAGCACCATCGGCTGATTGAATCTTGGCAGCCAAACCCTGAAACGATGCGGACGAACCCGTGAGAATTGAAGCACTCTTCGCCGCCCGACCGAACACGTTGGCGAAGAACGCAAGCCGATCCTTCTCGGTCATCTTCTTGGTCGCCACGCCCAAATCATCCATGACGTCCACGAGCGATCGCATTCTGCCCTGGGAATCCGCCACGGCCACGCCCAGCTTCTCGATCTTCTTGCTGGCTGCCGACTCCGCCATCTTCTTGAGGATCATGGCAAGATCGGTACCGGCCATGCTTGCCTTGATACCGTTGTTGCCGAGCACGCCGATTGCAGCGGCCGTCTCCTCAAGAGACTGGCCTGCAGCAGCAGCCAACGGTGCGGCGTACTTCAGCGTCTCGCCCATCATCGAAACGGATGTGTTCGCACTGGTGGCCGTGGTAGCCATGACGTCGGCGATGTGCTCGATGTCTTCAGCCGCCAGTCCAAACGCCGACCCGACATCACTGGCGATGTCAGCCGCCTCCCCGAGTTCGATGGCACCCGCGCGTGCAAGATTCAGAACTGCCGGGATGCCTGCGAGGATCTGCTCTGTGTTGTAACCAGCCATGCCGAGGTACTTCATGCCCTCGGCAGCCTGAGCGGCGGTGAAACTGGTTGTTGAGCCGAGCTTCTTGGCCATCTCGTTCAGCCGCTCGAACTCCTCGCCAGTTGCCCCGGTGATCGCCTTGACCTCTGCCATCCGGTCGGCAAAGCCGACAAACACACGCGTCGCCAGCGCCATCGGCACGGCAGCTACGGCGGAGGCTTTCAGCATCTGAGCGCCAAGCTCACGGGTGGCTGCTGAAAACGCCTTCAAGCGCATCTGCGCACGACGCAAGCCAGCCGTCAGTTTGTCACTGACGCCAAGTTCGACGTATGCCCGTCCCGCCCGAATACCTTGTGCGCCTGCCACGATCTATCCTCCTCTGATGCTATTCGCCCACACCTTGGGCAAGACTTGCTTGTTCTTTTCAAGAGCCGGTGCCATATATGGATGTGGCTGATACGTCATGCGGGTACCGGCTGGTACGCGACGCAATTTGCGTTTGGTGAATTTCCCGCCAGCGCCGCGACCAACTTTCCCGACAGGTACAAAGCGTCGCCGTTTCGTGCGGATGGTGCCGCCGAATTCAATCAATGGCGCAGCCTTACCCTTGAACGGGACGGGGCCAACAACCGTCGAGTCTGTGACCTCGTCATAGCCGAAGAAGATCAGGCGTTTGAGGGAACCCTCGTGCGAACTCGGCGGCTTGCCCGGCTGTGCTTCTGCTTTGCGCTTGCGGATGCTCGACTTGGCCGATCGACGGATGAACGCGCCGCCCTTACTCAGGGCGCGCCGTTTCGCTCGGTCAACAGCGTTCTTGACCTTGGGCGCATCGAAGAACATGCTTTTGATTCGCATGTTGACCATTACGAAACCTTGTCGATCATCCGAAAGCCGGTCAGACCGCCGACGATCGCCGCAAGTTGCGCGGCGAGCGAATCGTCAATCCACGATTGGTTGTACGCCATCAATATCAAAGCGCCGGCCAGCAGGGCCAGCGCTTTCCGATTCATCTTCCAAAACTTGAGCATGTTCCGCTCTCTCCTTGAGTCCAAGATCAACCTTGACATGACAACCCAGCAGGCACCACATGATGCCACCCACGATGATCGCCCATCCGATTCGGCCTGCCGTCTTATCCGTCATGATCCGCGCTTCCGTTGTGGCCTGGGCGATTGCTTCTTGCCGTTCAGATAGATATCCCGCTTGACTTTGACCACACAATCCCCGGTACCCAACAGGTTGTTGAGCATCGAATTAACCCCGGCAGGCGTATCCGCCGAGATGCGGATATTCTGTGCCTCAACTCGACGTGGCATCGGGCTCCCCCTTTGCTGCCTGCAAGTCGGCCATCACCTGAATCAGCATCTCAAGACCGTTCTTGATCGCGTCCGGATCGCTCGACTTCAGCATCGACGCGAATACCTCGTGCGCGGCCTCTTTGTCGACTGTGGATGTGCCGGCCGACGCCGCCGTTGAAACCGCATGATCAACAACGCCTTGGCCTTGGAGGGCGAATGCGGCCGATATGCCGATTTCCGGTTTCACCTCCTGTGTCGTTGTCTGAGTTGGATTCGCCGTTTGGTTTGATGTGCCTGTTGCCCCGCCTGTCGCGTCCAACGCATTCCCGCCACCCTCAGTAATCACAACTGAAACATCACCAATGGAGTATGTGCGATGATCATCAGATAATCCCTCGCCATCATCCATGTCGATTTCAAGTGGTTCGTGCGATCCGTCTTTGTCCAAGTCAGACGGCCGCTCAGAGTGCTGGTTGATCTGCACCCACAAATACTTGTCGGCCAACTGGCTGGAATCCACTTCAGAAACCGGCGTCGTCTGAACATCCTGTTTCGTCCACTGTTCAGCATTCTGCGCGCAGCCGACTACGCCAAAAACCAACACTACAATCAACATCAATCGAAACATCTCATTTTCCCTTTGCAAAAACATTTACCAATGTGCTTGCGATCGCTTCCCGTGGAAGCTTCTTCGCATCACCTGTTTTCTTCTGTTCAAACGGATCAAAGTAATCGGGCGTATACGCCTTGGCCTTCTTGGGATCGCGATGGCAGTTTGCCAGCAGAGCCATCTGCGACGACGTATGCAACCACTGATTCCGCATCCGACCTTCAGCCATCCACGCGAGTTCGCGTAACGTCAGTGGGCCGGGGTCGACTCCGACAATTCCGGCGTACTGCCAGATGAGTCGCCAGCATTCGCCAGTGCCTCCCTGATGGCCTTCTGAATCTCTCCGCTGTCCAGTTTTGCCTCGATCTTGTCGTGAGCCATGTCGACCGCTTCCCACGCCAGAGCAATCACCTTTTTGATTTCTGCCCGTTCCCTCGGGCTCGGGTAAAAATCCGCGATATCCTCCAGCAATGCACGTGTCGCATGTTCAATCGCATCACCCGCCATTGAACGACCGAAGTCCTCATCCGATAGATTGCGTTCATCCGCCTGCGGCTGACACACCGCGTACAGGACGTCGCACAGTAATATCGGATCAAGGATGAACTTCTCGATCAACCGGCCCTCAATCAAATCGAGCAAGTCGACTTCACACATGCGGCGCACGCGCTTGATCACATCGACAGTAATTGCGATGGACCACTCACGAGCTTCACAATCCTTGAACGATTTCATCAGGAAGTAATCTCCATTTCAGCCGGCGGATGCTCGGCCGCGGTCGGCTTGATCGTGACGCTGGCGGTGATGGCTTCCTTCAAGTTCTCATTACGGGTGAACTTGAACACGTTCATCGTCGCGCGAATGCCCCGACTGCCGACAGTCGCAATGTCACCATCCATGACCGCAAACTCGATGGCTGTGTTGTTGAGGAAGGCTTCCCACAGCTTCTCGACATTCGCGTCAGCCATATCCCACAGAACATCGAAATCAATGCTCGCTGACTTCAGAGTCCCGACCGCCTCTTCCCATCCGCCGCTCGCCCGGGTCGTCACGTCATCCTCACCCTTGTCGAGGTTGAGCGTCACGTCCTTGGCGTGATCGATCTCATCCCATGTAGGCGACTCATACGTGCCTGAGTTCAAATACAACTTGGCATCCATGCCCAACTTCGTACCCATCACACACTCCTTTACGTAATTGCCAAATAAATGACAGTGTCGGCCACGGCTCGCACATAGAGTGTCTGTTCGCCGCCGCGACCCAAAGTATGGATCGTGTCAGCAGGCACTTTGAGTACTTCAGCAGCACCGATCTTCTGTCGAATTTCCACTTCATTGCCGACACCGCGAACTTGCAGTGCTGCACCGTTTGGCACAGCAACCGCCTGATCGACTCCGGTCGCAGTCAGCGGCGCTAACGGTCTAAAATTCATGCCAACCTCCTCACTTTCCTGAGGTGCCACGCCACTGACACCTTGTATGCTCGGCGTAATCACACCCGACAGGGACCATAAAGCTTTGGACGAGCCGAAAGCGCCCACCGCTCCTGCAGACACCCTGTGAAGAAGAAGCTCAAGAACTGAAAGCCCCAGATCGAGCGCATCCTGCAGAAGATTTGGAATCTCAACTTCACGTGCCCACTGGTACCCTGCAGGCACACTGAAAACGACCTGGTTCTCGCTGGTGAAATCAACATCCGGGGTGGACGCTCCAGGAGAGCCGGGCCAGGCAACCCCGATGGATGCCCGATTCCACGTTGCTTGCGTGGGTGCGTGTGCCGCGATGAGCCGGCTGAAACAATAGTTTTGAGTTGTACTAAAGGGGGCCCAACTTGCAGGTGTGTATCCGAGGACAGCACTTTCGACCTTGCCGGACGGCAGACTGGAGATATCAAACCGGGGAATGGCACGGTGTTGAGTCCAGCCATTCATGGCATTGTGTCCGGCCCACAGCAGAGACGACATGAAGTTCGACGTTTCGGGGGCGTCGTCTGACAGGTGAGTACAGGGCAAGATATTGAGCGAAAAGTTCAACGGACCAATCCCTATCACCTATGCGTGCGATACGTCACAGACACAACGCTCGTGCAAACGCGATGGGTATCGAGATGCTCTTCAGCGACCTGGACATCCCAAGCGGCACTCAACTGACCGGCTTGCGGATACGTACTCAGCCGCCGTCCGTTCAGGTAATCCAGAATCTGCTCGGCGAGATCGAGCAGAGCATCGATCTCCTCGTCATCATGGACCTTCTGCTGAACGGCGACGTCGATCGTGTAGTCATACTCACTCGATTTCCGGGAGAACCGACTGATGGCCAGACGACGCGGGACAACGGTCACCCGCAAATCAGCCAGATCAGGCAAGTCGAAGGACGGCCGATGTTTTCGCGCGGCCGTGAATGTTGGGTTAAACGTCTCGCCGTTCAGCGACTCAACCACAGCATCAGCGATGGCCGTATGCTCATTCATCATTCACTCCCTTTGTGCCGCGCCTTCCAACAAGGAGACACGGCGATTGATATCTGCATACTCAGTTCGAAGCGACTGGGTCTCAGTGATCAGCGCATCGAGTCGCTTCTCAACATGGCCCAACTTGGTCACCACAACACCCCATTGCACGGCAAAGGCCAAAACGACCAGCAGCACGGTGATGCCGACACCCACCCACCGCGACCATTGAATCTTCTCGCCACGACCAGCCATTACAGCGGACCTCCAATTGTGTTAGTGCTCACATGCTTCGTGTGTACTCGCAACGTCTTTCGGTTCTGGTCGCTGTACCGGTAAGGCGGTTCATCACCAAACGACATCACTTCGTACACGTAGGCCTTTTCGCCGACCGTTTCGACAATGCGATCACCCGCCTTCGGCAACGTCTCATCACCATCGAAGACGAGCTCGGCAGCCAACCCCAAGAAGTCCCGCGATTCAGTCCGATGGATAACGCCATACTGATCGCCCTGCTCGAACTCCGACCGACCAATCGTGACAGCCCACTCGCACGAGTCGTCGCCGCGCTCATAGGTCACCGTCAGCGTACAATGCGCATGGCGTTGAGCCTCAAGCCATTCAGAGCCTTGTGCGAGCAGGTTTGCCACGATTTTCCACTCCTATCACTCAGCCGCCTCGCGGACAATCAGTTGCGCGATGGGGCCCTTGCCCTGTGTCGCTCCGGTACCGGGCGTAACCGTCACGTCGACCTCGAACACATCTCCGGCAACGTATCCGGCTGATGCGACCGTGGCAGCGACCTTCTCGTAATCAGCATGGCCGTTATTAATGGTGATGACCGCCGACAGGACCGTCGTGCCGTTCTTAAACAAGTCGATCACGACGGTTGCCGTGGTCGAGCCGCCGACTGGCGCTTCAACGCACGCCCCACGAAACAAGACGATCGTCCCTGTAGCCCGAGCCACGAACACCGGGTATCGAGTTGAGACGGCGGTCTCTGTGCTCTTCTGCGGCGCATGCGTGATCACATACTGCTGTTGCAGTTTGAGCGAACTGATCCCCGCATCGGAGGCAACGTTTGCATCACGTATGCTCGATGCGGGAATCGTCATCGTGTTGGCAGCAAGGTGACCAGCGACTGTCAGATCACCAATGATTTTCGACGGGTCAGCCATCACTTACTCTCACTTCCCACGAAGCCGCTGAATTACTGACTCAGCCTCACACTGACGATCGTGTCATCGTCCGTGGCCGACTTGGCGACCTTGCCGATCAGCTTGTTAGCGCCGGATTCGTCATCCTCTTTCGCCTGCTGATCGCCGACATCCCAATAGACCTTCTTGCCCATGGAGATTGCCGAGCCGCCTCCGGTCGCCTTGGGAAAGTCGTACACGCCGACCACCGCCAGGGCTCCCTGTTTGTTTGCCGGAATGTCCAGCTTCACGACGCTGACCAGATCATTCAGCACGACCACATCGCCAGCCGAAACGTCGGACCCCGGGGTGTAATCAATCGAATCGCCCTTTTGCCTGTATGTTGCAGTTGCCATCTATTTGCACTCCATTGTCTTCCTCCCCCCAAACCAAGTTACAAATCGTTTAGGCCGCAGCTTCACCGGTACACTTGACCGCCGCACGGTGATCCTGCATTGCCACGCCAAAGTCGAAGAAGCCGCGCCAACCCATCCCCAATGTGTTGAAGTTTGTCTCGCCACTCTCAATCGTTGGTACGCGCTTGCCGCGCAAGAACGCCACTTCAATCGCGGCAACATCTGCCGGGTCAGCCAACAAGTACCACGCGGTAGAACTGCTGCCGGTAAGGCTTTGCGCGTTGAGATAAGGGCTCGAAACAGGTTCCCACTTTCCTGCATGCGGATTGTTTGCGACTTTTGGTTTGTTCGCCGTAGTGGTTTCATTCACCCGCGTTTCGGTCATCAGCTGCTGCGCGGTCACCTTGAGCGATGTGGGCACCAACAGAACTGCAGGCGAAATCAAAATCGGATCGCCGTTTGCATCCTTCTGATCCAAGAATTTCTGCTCAGCTACGTTCAAAGCTGCAATCGACAACGCGGTGTCTGTACCTTCCAAGAGATTGCCGTTATCAGCATGGAAGAATCCACTCGGATTGGACAACAGCCGAGAGAATACCAATTTCACCAGTGCGATGATGGCACCGCGCCCGATGATCCTGGGGATCTGCATAAACGCGCCAAGATCATCGTCGATCATCATCGTCCGGGTCAGGACGAGCATTTCGCCATAGGTCAAGGCCTGATTGGTGTATGACTCTTCCGAAAGCGTGATGTGTTTCAGTTCTCCATTTGGGCCAACTTCTGTAAATTGGCCAATACCTGTCATCCGATAGCGAGTTACAGCCTTGAAGTCAGAAACATCCGTGAACGCACACCACTTATCCAGCGTACTCTCGACGGCTTTGTAGGCCGCAAGCATCGTCTTGTTGGCGACATTGGAGAGAATCCCCGACAAACTGATTGTCGAGAATCCACCGGACGCCTGCACGATTCGTTGGTCAGCTTCAAAGGCCGCACGGATCACTGAATTGTCCACGCGGCCTGGACGGGCATATCCGCCGGCAGCACGGATAGTCTCATAGAGGAGCATGTGCAGGCCAGCGCCGCGCAGGTCCGCCGAGTGAGCCGCGTTCATCGTTCGTTCGTCGAACACCTCGCCGGCGTCCTCTTCAGACATGCCCGAAGCCATGCACAACGAAGCTTCGAGCGCATTGGCCGTAATGTTGGAAGAGCCGCGCTGAAGGTTGTTGATCTTCGGCCGGTCCGCTCTCAACACAGCCAACTCGGTTGCGTCAACCGTCCAGCCCTCTTCAATCGCCTTGGCTTCGATGTCGGAATGTGTACCGCCGCATTTTTCCCGAATCGCGTTGATCCGCCTCACGTTTGCAGCTGCCTTAAGATTCGTTTGCGTCACAACGTCGCCCGTGTCGCCGGCGACATCCGTGTCAGAGCCGCCATCCCTTGCGGCCTCAACGGTTTCCATACCAGATTCCGGCGACTCGGTTTTCTCCGCCCCCTGCTCGGCATCATATGCCGCCTGCAAAGTCTTCTGCTGTTCCTCGGTGATCTCCTCCACCGCAAATCCGTTGGCTTCAAGCCACTGTTCGAATGTCATCGAAATGACCTCCTTGTCATGCGCGGCGTCAGCCGTGACGCTCGCTGAAGTATTTCTGTCTGCGCCGATGGCGACGAAACTCACTTCGTCAAGACGACCGGCACGAACCACGAACAACGGGCCGGTCAACGACCGACCATTCACTTTGACAACCACCCCCTCACCCACCTGTTCGAGTTTGGCGATCGACACACCGACCGACGCCGCCCACACAAACCCGTTCTTCGCATGCATGATGACCTTCTGCGAAGGCTCATCTTCTCCTGTAACGATGCCACTAAGCGTGACACCGGCAGCATTGACAGTGACTTCCGAAGACTGGCCGACGATCTGTGTCGGATCATGATCGAGCAGGATCGGCACTTGAGAATTGGCCTGGATGTTTCGCAGATCAATCGCAACAGGGCGGTAGAACCCGCGTACCTGCATCGCACCACCGTTATATGCCTTGATTTTGAACGTCGGCTGCTTCGGCGATTCACCATCGGCCGACGCCTGCAGATCAAGTTCGGCAGTACCCGTCAACGAGAATGTGTCAGGCGGCTTTGGCCGCTTCGGTGCTGGCATCTTCCTCTTCCTCTTCTTCTTCCGGCGTCACTTCCGGTATAAGCCCAAGCTCTCTCTTCCGCTGTACTTCACGGGCAACCTGCTCAAGCACAACCTCCCAATCATCACCCTGTGCCGCGCATTCTTTCGACAGTGTCGTCGTGAGATTGGCAAGCCGAATCGCTTGCCCCTTTGCTTCCTTAATGGGATCAACATGCTCGTGACCGTCGAAGAACCATTGGTGCATAGGCATGTCGAATCCGGCAACGGCGGTACGCACCCACAACGGCATGTAGTCGCTGATGAGAATCGCTTCGCGCAGCCACGCGGCAAACAGACGATCCAAAACAACATCTGCAAAATGCTTTTGCTCAACACGAATACTCTTGAAGTAGGTCTGGTGATCCAGGCGACCGGAGGCGTAGTTGTAGCCCGCCGAATTACCGGCCGCGACGTTGTAGGGCATGTTAAAACAGCGAGCGATCTCGTTGATGATCTCTCGCTTGAACTCAGCATATGTCGTTGTTGGTTGCTCGGCTTTGACTTGTGCCAGCTTCCAGCTTGCCGGCAACACCGTTGCCATCCGCTTCTCAAGCTCAATGATGTCCATCTGCTCGGGCTGTGTATCGCTCTCGTCAGGTGGACCATCAGAATAGATCACCGCCGCGAAGTCGGCCGCCGTCTCTGCAGCGGCAATCACTGCCAACGTATAACGGCGCAACTGCGCGAATAACGGCAAGGCAGGCATGATGTCAGGGATACCGCGACCCTGACCAGGCCGATCGGCGCGGTAATAGTGAATGACGTTTTTGGCCGACACCGAATCGTATTCAAGGCCGAAGGTCGCATCGGCAACCAGCCCGCCGGGATGTGCTTTGAGAACGTGGTATGTGACAGGGTTTCCATACGAATCGTAGACAATCCCGTCAATTGCGTTTTCAACAAAGGCCATCAAATCCGGCGTCGCAACCTGATCGGCCTCGACAAGGCGGAGATTCAATTTGACCGGCGTGGTGAGTTTCGGGTTCTCAGCCAAAACTCCAAAGCTCTCGCCATCGGTACCACGCGCCATCCGCATCGTGAGAGACTTCGCCGATAACCCAATAGCATTCGCCCACGCGGCGAACTCCTTCTCAATCCACTTGTTCGCCTTTGGACTCTTGGTCAACATCTGAAGCCGCGAGCCTGTTCCGACCATGTCGTTGGCCAACGTCAGAACGATGCCCTTGGCGATCGAATTGTTCGCGACTTCGTATCGCGAGCGGTTACGAAGAACACGCCGAACCTCAGGACAAGCCGCCGCGTCGGCGCTCAGTCCGTCGGCGTTCGCCCAATGGCGTCGGTTGTCGGCAGTCGTAACAGCAGCATCATACCTCGCGCGGACCTTTCGCGTGGTACGCTTTGGTGAATCTTTGATTCCCAACTGCGAGGCGAGCACGTTACACACTCCCAGGCGGCACGAATTTTGAAAATCGCAGGCCGCGATTCGGCTTACCTGCCGCATCCTTGGACGCGAGATACTTGTCCGCTTCGATCTGATCTTTCAGCGAGTGCTGTTCAGCGCTTCCTGAATCGCCTGTCGCTCTCTTGAGCCCTTCAGCGTTCTCGCGAATCTTGTCTTTCAGATCAGCCATCGTTGTCTCCACTAGCGGGAGCGGGACTCGAACCCGCGACCTCTGGGTTATGAACCCAATGCGCTAACCACTGCGCCATCCCGCAATGACACTTTCAATTCATGCGCGGAACGAAATAACGTGCAACCGAAAAAACGGGAAAAAAGAAAATTGTTACATATATAAACTTTTGGGTGAAATGGGATGAAACAACTGCAATGACTGCAATGAATTTCTTACTAACAGGCGTGTTCGTAAGTTGTAATTCGATGGCCGCAATGTCTACATTCGCGCCTTCGTTGCACACGCCCTTTTCGTGCGGGGCGGACGTACACAACATAGAAATGACCGCAACCACACTTTGGGCATTGCAGTCCAACCTGCTCTTGCTTGGCGTCCATTCCTTCGGTCATCGCCTTGCCTTCTGAAGTTCTGACAGTTTGACACGCCGTTTCGGCGGCCGCTTCACATCAGTGCCAAACAGAATGGCACCTTGCACCGACGCGGCGACGGCAGCACCCACAAGACAGTCCAACCAGTGGTTATCCAGGCCGCTTGCCCTGAGCTTCCATTCATCGACCGTCCGGCCGCGTCCCTCCGTCTTCACGCGATACTCAGCCAACAAGTGCTCACACAGCAGTCGATGCCGATCGGCCTTCGTCCCGAACAACGACAGACAGCCAGGGTCACCAGCCATTACAGCCAACCGCGCATGCACAAACGACTTCCAATAGTTGGTGTCGTACACCACGTGCCGAACCGACCGCCTGCCAGTCACGATGGGTATTCGCCAGTTCAGCCCGACACGGTCGCCGCGTTTGCGCTTGTACTCTGAAAACGGGATGCTCGATGCGCCAACGTACCGGCCGTGACTTGGCAACAACACGCTCGCGTACTTGCTCTGCCGACAGAACTGGTACACAACGTCAGTGGACTGTCCCCAGTTCGCATCGATCAGACATCGATCGATTCGAACCATCGCCCCATCATCGCGCCGCCACTCCTTACCAAGCGTCTCCTCAATCAACCGTTCGAGTCCAGCGTAGATCGCACCTTCAAGTCCTGCCCTGGGCGCAGCGCGGCCAAGTGTTCGTTTCAAGTCGCGCAGTGTGAAGTGCTCCAACTTCTGGTCAGGCTCAGTGCCATAATCAATGACATCACCCGTGAAGTTGTCGCCCCATGCGACGATCATGTAAAACAACGCCTTGCCCTGCACGTCGATGAACATTGTCAGGCGTGTCGCGCCGATCGGCACCTCACGGCGCTTGTGGCCGTTCGTCTTCTCCGCGATCTGTTCGGCCGACAGCATCTCATCATCCACGCACTCCTCTGGCAGTGGTTCGTTCTGGTACTCAGCGAAGAATGCGTGCTCACCGCGATCGAACTTGATGTTCATGGCGTGCTGTAACGCGGACAATTCGTCCGGGTCCTTGCGCTCTGGCCACGCCACCTCAGCCCCCACATCCATTGCCTTGCGATTCTTGCGGTAGAACTTCGTCGCCGCCTTCGTCCCCGATCCGGCGCGCAGGCCGTCCGCCCGAATCTCCGCATACTCAGCCCACAGCTTTTCGTTCGTGGGGAACTTGTAGACCATCTGCGTCCGCTCGCCCTGCCATTGGGGATGCTTGTCACGGTCAAGCAGGCGATCGGCCATGTCGTCAGGTCGAACGACCGTCAACGCCAACAGCCCTGCAATCTTCCTGCCCGGACCTGCCAATCCAAGGATCGCGCCCGCCAGAATCCGTTCACGCTGGGCACACTGGCTCGGGCTCCTGGCCGATTCATCCGTCTGCGGATCATCGATCAGCACCAACGACGGCCGCACGGGCGTCCCGTCCGCCCGCTTGTGCTTCATGCCCCGGATCCGGCCGGTGATGCCGGCCACCCGGATGATCGCGCCGGATGCTTTGCTGTCGGGCATAGTCGGGAACACGATCTCCCTGGCAGTCCAGCCGATGTGCGTCTGTTTGCCCTGGTAAAGCTGACCAGCCGCTCGCTGATGGATGCCCTCCAGGCACTGGATCGGGTAGACGATCTCATGGAAGTCCTCGAGCAACGCCTCATTGTTCTCAAGCTCGGTCTTGATGCTGTCCAGCATCTCCTCAGCGTGAGGTTCAGCAGCG
>CAZTAR010000014.1:0-23500 GCA_964611695.1 uncultured Planctomycetaceae bacterium
AAGTCGCCATGATCGAACGTTTGCTCAGAATCGGGTTGTCAGACAGAACCTAGTAGGAAGAACGCACGAATCACGAATCACAAACCATGAAGTATGAAGCACGAAGGATGTGAAATGGCAACACTTGAAGGAAGTCAGACTGAGAAAAACCTATTGACGGCATTTGCGGGTGAATCGCAGGCTCGAAACCGTTACACCTATTTTGCGGGCAAGGCGAAGAAGGAAGGTTTCGTCCAGATTGCGGATGTCTTCGAAGAGACGGCCAACCAGGAGAAGGAGCACGCCAAGAGGTTTTTCAAGTTCCTAAAAGGTGGAGATGTTGAAATCGCGGCCGCCTTTCCGGCGGGTGTGATCGACGACACGGCGGCGAATCTCAAGGCGTCGGCCGGTGGCGAACATCATGAGTGGGAGAGTATGTACCCGGAGTTTGCCGCGACGGCTCGCAAGGAAGGCTTCGAAGCGGTCGCATGTGTGTTCGAGGCTGTCTCCGTCGCGGAGAAGCAACACGAAAAGCGATTCCTTGGTTTGCTTGCGAACGTGGAGGCCGGGACGGTCTTCAAGAAGGAAAAGAAGGTCGTCTGGCGATGCCGGAACTGTGGTTATCTACACGAAGGCGATGAAGCGCCGAAGGCCTGTGCGGCGTGCGCGCATCCGCAGGCTCACTTCGAACTGCTGGCGGAAAACTGGTAGCCATGGTCGTGTGAATGGAGTCCATCCATTTTGTGGATGGACTCGTTCTGGCGAAGGTGGGTTCTCCCGCGGCGTCTCGATCGGCTGAATAACGGGCATCATGTTTACACGTGTCTATATCAGGGCTATTCGCAGGCAGATGTGTTACGAGATTGCTCCCAGTGGTCGTGGTACTGGGTTTGGCGGCGACTGGCAGTGGCCAGCAACCCGAAGGCGGCAAAGGCGGTCGTGGTATGCGTGAATCAACCTCTCAACCTGACATCGCCGCCACAAAGCAGTCTCCGCCTGTTCACACGAACCGGCTTGCCGGGGAGAGCAGCCCGTACCTGTTGCAGCATGCTCGGAACCCAGTGAACTGGTATCCGTGGTGTGAGGAAGCCCTGAGCCGCGCGAAGAAAGAGAATAAACCTATCTTTCTGTCGATCGGGTACTCCGCTTGTCATTGGTGTCACGTCATGGAGCGGGAGTCGTTCGAGAATCCGGAGATCGCGGAGATCCTGAACGCGAACTTCATCTCTATCAAGGTCGATCGCGAAGAGCGGCCGGACCTGGACGAGATATACATGACGGCCGTGCAACTGATCACGGGCAGCGGTGGGTGGCCGCTGACTGCGTTCCTCACGCCCGACCTGAAGCCGTTCTATGGCGGCACCTATTTTCCACCGGATGACCGTTATGGCCGACCTGGATTCGGAAAGGTTTTGAAGCACATCGCCGAAACCTGGGACAAAGACGCGAAGGGTATCCAGCGAAGTGCAGACGAACTGACCCGTGCGATCAGGGATACGGTTCGCCGCGGCACCGGCGCTGAAGGTCCGATCGATCCGGGTCTTTTGGCGAGGGCAACCCAAGAACTCGAACGGGCATTTGATCCGCAGTGGGGCGGTTTTGGGCAGGCCCCGAAGTTTCCACCGAGTGGCGCCATCGGCCTCTTGCTGCGACAGCATACGCACACCGGCGACGAGCGGCTGCTGGAACTCGCCACGACGACGCTCGACCGGATGGCGTACGGCGGCATGTACGACCAGATCGGCGGCGGGTTCCATCGCTATTCCGTCGATCATCAATGGTTGGTGCCTCACTTCGAGAAGATGCTATACGACAACGCGCTGCTTGCTCGGGTTTACCTGGAGGCTTGGCAGGTCACCGGCAAATCGCTCTATCGTCGTGTCGCGACCGAGATTCTCGACTACGTGCTTCGGGATATGACCGACCGGCAAGGCGGTTTTCATTCCTCGGAAGATGCCGACAGTGAGGGCGAAGAGGGGAAGTTCTACGTCTGGACGGCAGACGAGATCAACACCATTCTCGGCGGCGAGTCCGGTTCGCTCTTCCGCGAATACTACGGTGTGACGGCGGAGGGCAACTTTGAGGGGCATAGCATTCTCCACGTGCCGCGGGAACCTTCGGAGTTTGCGAAAGAGAAGGGGATGTCGCGGCAGCAGTTGGAGAATCAGCTGGCGCCGCTGTGTTACAAGCTGCTCGAAGCGCGCAATAGACGCGTGCACCCGAGGAAAGATGACAAAATCATCGCAGCCTGGAACGGCATGATGATCTCGGCTTTTGCCCGAGGCTATCAGGTCCTCGGTGAAGGACGGTTTCTGAAAGCGGCAGAGACGGCGGCGGACTTCGTGTTGACGACGATGGTCCACGAGGGTGGCCTTCTTCGGACCTCTCGCAGTCCGGGTCCTGGTGACATGCGCGACGCGAGTGACACGGGAGGCGGGGGCGACAACAAGGTGCCTGCCTACCTTGATGACTATGCCGAAATGACGAATGCCCTGATCGATCTGTATGAGGCGACATTCGATCTACGATGGCTTGATGCTGCGGACCAACTCGCAGGCAGGATGGTTGCGGATTTCTGGGGGGAGGGGGCCGGCGGCTTCTTCTACACGTCGGCGAGCCACAAGAATCTGCTCGTCCGGACGATGCCATTTTACGACGGCGCCGTTCCCTCGGGGAATGCGACGGCCGCGCAGGCACTGCTCAGATTGTCCGGTCTTCTCGGAGACCCTGCACATCGCGCCAAGGCGGAAGCAGTCCTCATGTCCGCCCGAGGGAGTCTGCAGACTCAGCCACGGGGTTATCTGAATATGCTGTGTGTGGTGGACGCCTTCATCAATCCGCCGGTGGAAATCGCCATCGCGGGCAGGCCTGGCAGTGCCGAAACCCGGCGCTTCCTGGAGCTTATTCACCGTCGTTTCATTCCGAACAAGGTCATGGCCCTTGTGGAACCGGGCACGCCAGGATCGGCAGCGGTTGAGAGCAGGATTCCGCTGCTTCGGAACAAGACGATGATCTCTGGCAAGGCCGCAGTCTACGTATGCCGCAATTACATCTGCAAGCTGCCCGTGACCGACGGGGCGGCGCTCCAGAAAGTTTTAGATAGACGGTCTGCCGGGCGCGAGGAGTCCGGCGATGTAACGGACGTTACGGACGTAACGATGGAACGGGACTCTCGGTGAGCAGTCCTCAATAGTGAGAGCCTATTGCAAGCCCCCTGTGGCCGGTGATGAGACGCTCGGGTCGTGGTGAAACTTTTTCAGGGTTTAGGTTCGGCGCCATTGTCTTGGATGGGCCTCTCGGAGGTTAGAGTTTTGGCCAAAGCAACAGTTAACGCGGTTGTCAGTCAGAGAATAGAAATCGCACCGGGATTGATCGTGCTGCGTGTCGTGCCGGACGGCTGGGAATTGCCGGACTTTCAGGCCGGGCAATTCGCCGTGCTTGGAATGCCCGGGTCGGCGCCGCGATTTCCAGGTACGGATCCCGACGAAAAGCCAATTGCGCCGGACAAGATGATCAAGCGCGCTTACTCGATTTCCTCGGCCTCCGCGGCCCGTGAATATATCGAGTTCTACATTGCACTGGTGAATTCCGGTGAGCTGACGCCCCGGCTGTTTAATCTGAACATTGGTGATCGGCTCTTCTTGTCTCCCAAGTGTTCCGGCTTCTTCACTCTTGAGGAGATTCCGGCGGAGGCGAATATCGTTCTCCTCTCAACAGGGACAGGTCTTGCTCCTTATGTGAGCATGGTGCGTTCGCAGTTGACACATGAGTCTCGCCAACGACTGGCCATTATCCACGGAGCCCGCCACTCGTGGGACTTGGGCTACCGCGACGAACTTGTTTCGATCCAACGCGTCTCTCCGGCGCTGACTTACATTCCGGTAGTGAGTCGCCCGGCCGAGGAGCCTGCGCCCTGGACCGGCCACACGGGTTATGTACAGGACATCTGGAATAAAAGGGTCGTGGATGAGGCATGGGGATTTCACCCCACACCCAAAGACACGCACGTCTTTCTGTGCGGCAACCCGAGCATGATTGAGACCGTGGAGGTAATCCTCAAGAAGGAAGGTTTTCAGGAGCACAAGCGAAAGTCTCCCGGACAGTACCACGTGGAGCGATATTGGTGATTCTGGGTTGTTGTTCAAGACTGAGGCGAAGCGGGAAGAGATGGTTTGAGCTGGCTGAACATTCTTGGAATCTCGGTGGGCTTGGCGATGGACGCGTTTGCCGTCTCCATCGCCGTAGGGCTGACGATCGACGGTGTCACGCCTCGACACGTTTTCAGGATCGCGTTCCACTTTGGGCTCTTCCAGTTCATGATGCCGATCCTGGGGTGGCTGGTTGGGTCGGTCGTTTCGACGGAGGTTGTTGCATATGGCCCCTGGCTGGCATTCGTCCTGCTCGGCATCATCGGTAGCAAGATGATCCTTGATGCCATATCGAACAGCGGGATCAGGACAGACTCGGACCCTAGCAGAGGTTGGATGCTCGTGGCCCTATCGCTCGCAACCAGTATTGATGCACTCGCAGCGGGATTGAGTATGTCGTTCCTGCAAGTATCGGTTTGGCTGCCATGTGTCGTTATTGGCCTCGTGGCGACTCTGTTCAGCGCGGTGGGCATTACGTTTTCCGGTCGAGTCCTGCGCCGATGGGGACGTGCCGCCAGTCTGGTCGGAGGGTGCATGTTGGTGTTGGTCGGTATCAGGATCGTCGTGTCGCATCAGCCGTAAAGCTGCGCGGAATCCGCGTTCATCGACGTGTGGTCTGGCGCCTGATCAGAGCGAATGAAGCAGTCTGCAAAAGTAGAGTTGAGAGCAGCACGATGTGGGAGACTCAAGACCATGAAAAAGTACAAATGTGACGCGTGTGGCTATACCTATGACTCTGAGAAGGGCGATCCCGAGAACGGGGTCGAACCGGGGACACCTTTTGAAAACCTACCCGAAGATTGGGTGTGCCCAGTATGTGGTATGGGGAAGGACAGTTTTTCACTGAAGGAATAGTGTGGCTGGGTTGGCGAGTGCATTGTCACAGCTAAATATGCGGGTTGGGTGGTACGGGCGTCTCGCCCGTTTTAGGGTATGGCAACCCGATTTCGCACCGGCGGGACGCCCGTACCACCCGAAGATTACCAACGGTTTGCCTCGGCCGACAGGGGCGTCGGCCGCTACGCATTCAGTGAAACCGATCTAGAATCCAGCCTTCGGAGATGCGTAATGGAAGATTGGCTTGTTGAGTTTTTCCAGCAGTATCCTCCTGTGATGCAGGCGCTGATCGCCACGCTCTTTACCTGGTTTGTGACCGCGGCCGGTGCAACGCCGGTGTTTTTCGCCAAGCGCGTGAACCAGAAGATGATGGATGGCATGCTCGGTCTGGCCGCTGGTGTCATGATCGCCGCCAGCTTCTGGTCGCTGCTTGCCCCGGCCATCGAGATGTCGGGGGGCGATTGGAGGCCGGCGACCATCGGGTTCCTGTCGGGCGGTCTCTTCCTCTACATCGTAGACAAGATCCTGCCGCACCTTCATCTGGGGCTGGAAATCTCCGAGGCGGAGGGCATCAAGACCTCCTGGCATCGTAGTATTCTGCTGGTGGCGGCGGTCACACTGCACAACATCCCCGAGGGGTTGGCGGTGGGTGTGGCGTTCGGCGCCGTCGCCCATGCGACTGATGCCGTTGCGGCGCGGGAGATGATTCTGGGTGGAATCGCCCTGGCGATCGGTATTGGTCTTCAGAATTTTCCGGAGGGGATGGCTGTGGCCATGCCGCTACGGCGAGAAGGTCTGGGCCGATTCAAGGCGTTCATGTACGGGCAGGCGTCCGGCTTAGTGGAGCCGATGGCCGGCGTGCTTGGCGCATGGCTAGTATTGACCATGACGTCGCTTTTGCCATACGGCCTGGCCTTCGCGGCCGGCGCCATGATCTTCGTCGTGGTGGAGGAGCTTGTCCCGGAGTCTCAGCGGAACGGCTTTACAGATTTTGCCACAAGTGGCGCCATGGTCGGCTTTGCCATCATGATGTCACTCGATGTTGGCTTGGGATGATTGTTCGCGGCGAGTGTGTGTAAATGTGTAGCCAAACGGTCATGAGGCTAGAGCAGTCGCAATCCAACCGTAGCGTCCGACACCTGTGTCGGACGTCGATCAGAGCCGCGGGTGTTAGCAAGCGGTGTTTGTGTGGTGCTGGACCTCCTTCGCATTTGAGTGGTGACCGCTCCCTCACGGTCGCGGCTCTGATCTGCCACGGCCGACAGTGGCGTCGGCCGCTACGGAAAAAGGGAGTTTGCTCTGATCGGCTGCGGTATGAATCTGGTAACATCGCTGATTGATGAAACAGATAGATGTGGCTGGACTTGGCACTGGGGTGGCCTGAAACTGGTAGAGAGGATCACTGATGATGACCCAGGAAGAAACTGAGAGCAAGCCGAGGCGACGATTTCTTCTGTCGCTGGGCGGCGTGGCGTTGGCCTGGCTCGGCGCGGGATTGTATCCCGTGCTTCGATTTCTGAGTCCGCAGCCGGCGCCCGACCCGTTTGGTGAAGATGGACGCGCTCTTGTCGAAAAGATCACCACGGCGGATGTGTTGAAGCCCGGGAAGGGTAAGAACGGCGCGTATGGCGGGCGCGGCCTGTTGATCTTCCGCGACCAGCAAGGTTCCCTACGGGCGTTCAATTCCAAGTGTACGCACGCCGGATGCAATGTCGAGTTTCAAGGCGACAAGATCTTCTGCCATTGCCATGGCGGAACCTATAACCTTGACGGTAAGAATATCGCGGGTCCGCCACCTCGTCCGCTGACCGAGTTGAAAGTGGTGGAAGATGGCGGTCAGTTGTTCGTCCTTCGCCCCGAAGGCAAAACATCGAGGGAGGCTTGATGATGGTCATGCACCCTATTCCCCCCGAGGCGGATTCCAAGCTCCCACCTGCCAAGAAGATCACCGGCAAGCTGGGCCGCTTTCTGCTGGAGAGGTATCCGGTCTGGCCAATCGTGGACCATCTGTCGCAGAAGGCCGTGCCACGTCACCGACACTCGGTGTGGTACAACATGGGCGGCATCGCGATGTTCCTCCTGGCGATGCAGTTCGCGACCGGCATTTTGCTGATGGTTTATTACCGCCCGGCACAGCCATGGAGTTCCGTCCAGCGGATTGTCATGGAGGTGCCATTCGGGAATTTGATTCGCAGTATTCATCACTGGAGCGCGAACCTCCTGGTGCTCGCTCTGTTCATCCATGTGTTCAGCACGTTGTTTATGAAGGCGTATCGTCGACCGCGCGAGTTCACTTGGCTGACCGGGCTGGGTTTGATGGGGCTCATTCTGGCGTTCGGTTTTTCCGGCTACCTGCTGCCATGGGAGGAGCTGTCTTTCTTCGCCACACGGGTGGGTGTATCGGAGATTGAGAAAGCGCCGGTTGTCGGCATGTGGCTGGCCGGTCTGGCCCGGGGCGGAGATGACGTGACGGTCGACACGATCGGGCGGTTCTATCTGCTCCACGTGACGGTCTTGCCGCTGGCGCTGTTGGGTCTGCTCAGCGTGCACTTGGTGATGATCCAGATTCAGGGAGTCAGTGAGCCGGACACATTCGCGGCGCTCCCGCCGGAGCGCAAGCGTTACGAGAAGTTCTTCGGCGAATTCCTCCTCGGCGAGATTCCGGTCTGGCTGCTGTTGGGCACGTTTGTGGTGGTGCTGTCAGTTCTCTGGCCGAGAGTGTTGGCCCCCGAGGCCGATCCGACCGCCTCAGCACCGATGGGGATTAAGCCGGAATGGTATTTCCTTTCGCAGTTCCAGCTTTTGAAGCTCTTCCCCGGCCGAATCGAGATGATTGGAATGCTCATCCTGACAATGCTGCCGGTGGGGGCGCTGTTGATTCCGTTCGTCGACCGCGCAGTGCCGACGGATGCGCGAGGGCGGATGGTCCACTGGAGCGCCGTGCTCGGGCTATTGGGGTTGGTGTTCTTCACCGTCTGGGGGTGGTTGTCATGACATGTTGCCTGACCGTCCATAAACAGGAGGGCCGACCATGAACTACCCTGTGTGGGATGTACCGTTTCTTGGCAGTGGCCTGGTCGTGGCCATCATCGCCATTATTCACATCCTGATCTCGCACCTGGCGATCGGCGGGGGCGCGTTGCTCTTCGTCGCGGAACTCTGGTCCAATCGCCAGGATGACGGGAGCCGGATCCGCGAATGGCTCCACCGATACGCCACGTATTTCCTTGTGTACACCACGGTCTTCGGCGCCGTGACAGGCGTGGGCATCTGGTTTGCCATCCAACTTGCGAACCCCGAGGCCACGAGCCTGCTCATTCATCAGTTCGTGTTTGCCTGGGCGATTGAGTGGGTGATGTTCCTTGGAGAGCTCACCATCTTGTACTTGTACTACTACGGCTGGAAGACCAACGGCCGGGGCTTCCAGACCTTCCTGGCCGGCGCGTACTTCGTCGTTGCGTGGTTATCGCTTGTCGTGATCAACGGCATTCTCACATTCATGTTGACGCCGGGGGAGTGGACGCTCCAGAACACGGACATTGCGGCTGGTTTCTTCAATCCAGGTTACTTACCGTCCTTGCTGCTTCGTACCGTGCTGATGTTCCTGCTCGGCGGGCTCTTCGGCATCATCGTTGCCAGTCGGCTCAAGGATGACGACGCGCTCAAGGGGAAGGTCGTCCTGTTCAGCACGAAGTGGGTGCTTCCCGCTGCTGTGTTGGCGCCGTTTTTGATGTGGTGGTATTGGTCGACGCTGCCGGCGCATGCCGTCACGATGACCGAAGCCGGTGTGACGGGTTTGGGTGGCGGGACCTTGGATGTCATCACGCGGCATCTTTGGCTGGTGGTCGTTGCCAGCGCGGCCGTCTTCTGTGGTGTCATCTTCGCCGCGCTTCGACCGAAGACCGTCCGGACCGGTGGGGCTGTGGCGCTGTTTCTGGTTGCGCAGTTCGGCATACTTGGTGCGGAGTTCTTCCGCGAGATGGCGAGAAAACCCTACGTCATCCACGACACGCTCTACTCGAACGGACTGTGGGCGGCGCAGGCAGCCGACCCGGACTTCTTGGCATCACCCTATGGTGACAACGCTCGCTGGATGCCTGGAAACTCGGATGATCCACACCATCGCGGCGAGTGGCTCTTCCGGCTCCAGTGTGCCAATTGCCACACGCGCGATGGCTATCGATCGCTGAAGGAACGCACGAAGGCCTGGACGTCCGACTTCGGGCAGCAGTGGCTAACAAGGATGGACGAGGGTGGCGTCATGCCTCCGTTCGACGGTGATGCAGCCGATCGGGAGGCGCTGGCGAATTACCTGATTTCGTTGCAAGGCGAGGGGGATGTGTGGGGAGAGGAACCTGACGCAGGCGTCCAAGCGGACGAACTCGTCGAGGAGGTGTCACCATGACGGCATTCTGGACGAGCACTTTGACCCTGCTGGGATCCGCCGCGGTGATTCCGGCGGCTGATCCACTGGGTCTCCCGGTCCCCGCATGGTTGATCCGTGCGCTTTCGTATCTGACCCTTACGCTGCACCTGACGGCCATGCACTTCACGGTGGGGGCAGCCCTGCTCCTGCTTTGGACGCGGCTTTGCAAGAGCGACGGACATGAGGGGACATCACGGTTCCTCGGTTCGGGCCTGCCGCTGGGAGTTTCGTATCTCATCACGCTAGGGATTCCGCCGCTACTGTTTGTGCAAGTTTTGTACGGCCAGTTCTTCTACACATCGTCCGTGGTGATAGGCGCGTTCTGGATTCAGGTGATTCCGGCCGTGATCCTTGCTTATGCCGGGTTCTACTATCACAAGATGAAACGTGATTCTCGGCCCGGCGGCCAGATGGTTGTGATTACATTGTGCACAATGCTTCTTCTCTATGTAGGTTTCATCTATGTGAATAACTTCACGCTGGCAATATCGCCGGAGAAGTGGCAGCAATGGTACGCAGAGGCACCGGGCGGTGGCGTCCTTTCCCATGAGGATGGGTCGGTCCATCCGCGACTTTTGCTGTTTTTGGCCGGGGCCTTTTCCGTGGCGGGGCTCGCGCTAATCTGGCGCGGCACGTACCTGGAGAAATGGGGCATCGTGGACGCCGGGCGCGCTTCGCGCGGACTCGGCTTCAGGGCGTTGGTCTTGACGCCAGTGCTCTGGATCGCCGGGGCAGCGGGTTGGTTTGCCGCGCAGCCCGATGCGATCCGATCGCTTTTCTCCGGAGACAGTGGGGTTAACTCCGCATGGGTGCCGCTCATCCTCTGGTGTGCCGGCGGGCTTGTGATGATTGTTGCCGCCTACAGAGCCAAACAGCGAGTCGGAGTTTTTGCGACGTTGGTGGCCTCGCTGGGCATGGTGGCGGCGACGGCCTGTATGGTTGTGTTGCGGGACGGCCACAGGATCGCCCAGTTGGCGCCGTCGTGGGATTCGTCCACGGTCGATGTGCGGGCGCAATGGTTCATGTTCATATTGTTCGTCGCGTTTTTGGTGGTCGGGTTGGCGATGGTCATCGGCCTGCTGATGAAGAGCTTGCCTGGAATGGCTGCTGCCGCAAGGGCTCGGGCCAATGGTAACAGCGAACCGGCCTAGTGCTCCGTCACTGGTCGAATGCTGGGTATTACTGGCGGCTGGCCCGTCAGTGTCCTGTGCGCGTTTGTTGGTGATGACGCACTGGCGGACGAGCCGCCAGTGGCACCCACGCGCATTCCACTGTGTGTTCTCGACCCACGTTGAAGGCTAACCCGGCTCCGAAAGACCAGGCATATCGCTGCACCGCTGAGGAAGACTCATGAACCGAGGATCCGGCACGAGCGCGTTCAAGCCGTGGACGCAGATTGCGATTATCAGCACCGGGGGAATCGTCGCGATCCTCGCAGGTTGTACAACATACGATCGCTCGCAACAGGGCGTTGATCAGGCAATCAACAACTGGCGCCGCAAGCAAGCAACACTGGTCACAGAACACCCAGGCAATGTGCCGTCAAAGCATGTCGAGGGGCAGGTTGCGCACGAGGCGCCCTCAAAGTCGCCTGGCCGTCCACTCGATCTGTACATTCGGGAGGCGATGGAGCGTCACCCGAGCATTCAGGCTGCCATTGCTGATGCTCGCGCGAAGCTCGAACGCATTCCACAGGTCACGTCTCTGCCGGACCCGATGATCCGAACGGTCATACGGCCCGAGCCGATTCAAACCGCGGCAGGCGATGCCGTGTTCACGCTCGGAGTTGGGCAGAAGATTCCCATGCCGATGAAGCTCGATCGCCAGGGGCGCATTGCCGCCGCGGAAGCCCGAATGGCGATCGAGCGATTGAACGCAACGCGGCTTCGCGTCATCGCCGATGTCGAGCGGGCGTACTACCGGCTCTACCTGACGGATCGTTCAATGGAACTGACGACCGCGAACCGGGAGCTGCTCGAGGCCCTGGAGCAAGTCGTCGAGTCGCAGTACCGGGTGGGCAAAGTTGAACAGCAGGATGTTCTTCGGGTGCAAACGGAACTGTCGAAACTGTTCAATGACCTAAGCCGTTACGAACGTCAAAGGGACTCCGCCGCGGCGATGCTGAATCAACTCCTTGACAGGCCAGTGGTTGACGAGGTGCCGATGACGGAGCCGGCAAGTCCAACAGAGGTCCACGGCCGGGTCGAGGCGTTGATCGATCTGGCCTGGGAGCACAACCCGGAGTTGGCGGCGCTGCTGCATCAGGCGGATCGCGACCGGGAGAGCGTCAAGCTGGCCGATCTTGGCTACTGGCCGGATTTGACGGCGGGCCTTGAATGGACGAAGCAGGACGGGCGAGAGGCGTTCAAGCCACCGCTTGCGCCGGAGAACGCGAACCGTGCGAGTGAACAAGGCGACGACAACTGGGCGTTGACGTTTCAGGTTAATCTGCCGATCTGGTCGCAGCGGATCGAGGCCGCGAAGCGCGAGGCCCGGGCGAATCTGGAGCGAACACTACAAGCCCGACGAGCGGCATCGAACATGGTGGCCTTCCGGGTGTATGACGCCTGGGTGCGGGTGCATACGCAGCAGGACACGATCCAACTGCTCGAATCGACCTTGATTCCCCAGGCCCGACAGACATACGAAGTGTCGCTCAGTTCTTATCAGGTCGGCGGGATGGGTTTCATCGGTGTGATAGACAACTGGCGGAATGTGCTCACCTTCGAGTTGATGCTCCACCGAGAGATCGCAGGTTTGGAGACGGCCTTCGCCGAACTGCAACGCGAAGTCGGTTTGCAGCTTGTCAGGGAGAAGGTCACGGGCGGCGGACAAGTTGAAGGAGTGCAACCGTGAGCAAAAGCAAGGTCAATGATGGCACAGGATTCCGGAGTGTGAAAGAGCGAGGCATTAGGCAAACACGTGTGACGACAAAGAGAATCGCCATTATCATCATTGCTTTGTGATCCTGTCAACACTGGTTGGCTTCCTTATCATGAGGGGGAGAAGATTCGTTGTGGAGCTAACTGAGCCGCAGATCCAAGAGAAACTGGACGCAAGGTTTCCCATACAGAAAAGCAAGCTGCTTGTTCTTGTCCTTACGTTGTCCAATCCACAAGTCGGATTGGAGGAGGGTGCTGACAGGATATCCTTCGGAGTAGATGCAACGCTCAATCTAACGATTGGAGGGCAACAGAAGCCACTGGGTGGAACAGGAACGATCACTACCGGCCTACGATATCATCCAGATGATTATTCGTTCTATCTGAATGACCCGATTATCGAGGAATTGGAGATTCAGGGTATTCCCATTCAATACGTTGATAAGGTCAACGAAGTTGCCATGAAGCTGGCGGAAGAAAGGATCAATGAATGCCCCATATACAAGTTGAAGGGCGATGATCTGAAACAAGCGACAGCGAGATTGATTCTCAAGGATATGGTTGTGGAAGACGGGAAGCTGGTCATTACGTTGGGACTATAATGCGTAACACAGTGCCCGGCTCAGGAGTCCTAATTCAGGCCCGCCTAGAATGGGGCGGAGGAGGTGCGTGCCGTCGCGCCGTGTTTCCTGCGCCCCGGGGCTGAATGTGAAAACGCGGTTCAAACCCCAGGGGTTCCGCTTCGCTCCACCCCTGGCTACGGTCCGCGACCCCTGCGGGGTCGTTTTGATGGCGATTAGTTCGAGCCTGTGATCCTTGACCCCGTTGGGGTCATGCAATTGCGATCGACGCACGAAATATCAAGGAAGTGCAACGATGAGTGAGCCTCATACCCAGCGGGATGCCGGCGATGTGAAGGCAATCCTGCTCAGATGGATCATCCTGCTGCTGACTGTCGCTGTGTTCGCCTTGTGGGCTACCTGTCGGATGAAGTCTGCCGCAAGCGGGCAGGGTTTTATCGAGGATTCGTCCAATCAACATTTGTCAATCGTCAATCGTCAATTGCTCGCCTCCTCCGCCGGCGCCAAGGTCTGGTACAAGTGTACGATGGCCGAGTGCAACGACAAGGGCGACTCGAAGCCTGGGACTCGGTGTCCGGTTTGTGGCATGGTGCGTGAGAAGATCGTGCTGGATGATGCCTCTGAAGACCTGGGCGATTTCGAGATCAGCCTGAGCGAACGTGCCCGCCGGTTGGCTGAGGTTGCTACGGAGCCGGTTGCTTATCGTGCATTGTTCAAGCATATCCGCACGGTCGGCAAGGTCACCTATGACGAGACGCGGCACAAGATGGTCAGTGCGTGGGTGAGCGGGCGCATTGACAAGCTGTTCGCAGATTACAAAGGCATGGTTGTCAGCAAGGGCGATCATCTCGTCGAGATATACAGCCCCGATCTTGTCTCCGCGCAGGAGGAACTGCTCAACGCGCTCCAGGGGGCGGAGGCGATTAAGGGCAGCACCTTGGAATCATCGCGGCGTGGTGCGGCGCAACTGGTCACCTCCGCTCGGCGGAATCTCGAACTGCTAGGCATTACACAGGAGCAGATTGACACGTTGATCCGGACCGGCGAGGCGGCGAAGCATGTGGTCGTTCATGCCTCGATCGGTGGGACGATTGTTCGCAAGGCGGCGATGGAGGGCATGTACGTCAAAACGGGCGACCTGCTGTATGAGATCGCGGACCTGGCTTATGTTTGGCTGATCTTGGAATTGTACGAGGCGGACCTGCCGTGGGTCCGGCCGTTTCAGGAGGTTCGCGTTTCGGCGCAGTCGTTGCCGGGGGAGGTCTTTAGCGGGCGGATCGTGTTCATCGATCCCGTGGTGGACGAGGCGACTCGAACGGTGAAAGTCCGGGTCAACGTTGCCAATCCCCACCGGCGGCTCAAGCCGGGGATGTTCGTCAATGCCGAGGTGAGAACGGCTGTCGGCGCGGACGCGCGCGCTGTTTCGCCCGGCGCACAGGGGGCCTTTGCCTGCCCGATGCACCCGTGGGAGGCGGCGGACGTGTTGCGTATTTGTCCGATCTGCGAGATGGACATGGTGCCGGTGGGGGATATTCCCGGTTATTCGGCAGCGGGCGTGTTCGTCAAGGTGCTCAGCGTGCCGCGTCAAGCAGTGTTGCGAACGGGCGAACGGGCGATCGTTCATGTTGAGCTTAGCCCTGGAACGTACCGGGCCGTGGATGTGAGTGTCGGCTTGCTGGCACAGGATGAGGCTGGCGGCGAGTTCTATCCCGTGCTCGGCGGTCTGACGGAGGGCCAGACCGTTGTCACCCGCGGTGGTTTCGCGATTGATAGCCAGATGCAGATTGCCGGGAAGTCGAGCCTGTTCAATAGGCCGATCACCGCACACGAGCAGCACGAGCCGCATGAGCAACATTCGGAGGCCTCGTCAGTGGGGGGCCGGGAGCCGCCGGCAACTACGCAAGATTTGTCGCCGAACGCTATGCCGACGGATATTGCTGAACATCGCGAGATTCCCGATAAAGAAGCTGAGGCGGCGTCGACGCAGACAATCTGCCCGGTCATGGGCAACAAGATCGTCGACAATGTCTTCACGGAATATAAGGGCGTGAATATCTACTTCTGCTGTCCTCCCTGCATCAAGAAGTTTGAGGCAGATCCCGAGAAGTATATCCCGAAGTTGCCGTTGGTTGTGCAGGAACAAATCAAGTCTGCCCCCAGCCATCAGGGGGGCGGCGGCCATGATTAACGGGATTGTCAAGCTCTTTCTGCGGAGCCCTTTTCTAGCTGTCGTGCTTTGCTGCGCGCTGACGGCGGCGGGCTGGCAGGCGCTGAAGGACAATCCTAAAGACGCCATCCCCGACATTGCCGAGAATCAGGCGATCGTCTTCACCGAGTGGATGGGCCGGAGTCCGAAGGATGTGGACGAGCAGGTCACGTACCCATTGACGGTGGCCTTGCAGGGCGTGCCTGGCGTCAAGGAGATCCGGGCGACGAGCGGCTTTGGTTGGTCGATTGTCTACGTAATATTCCATGATGATATCGAGTTCTACTGGGCACGGAGCCGTGTGTTGGAGCGGCTGAACGTGGTGGGGAGCAATCTGCCCGACGGCGTCACGCCCACGCTCGGTCCCGATGCGACGGCTTTGGGGCAAATCTATTGGTACACGGTTGAGAACGGCTGGTATTCCCCGCAGCGTCCCGGCTTGCGTTTTAATGAAGACGGTACACTGACGGACTCGTCGCATAGGATGCTGCTTGCTCAACAAGCCGCATCATCAAGTCAGCTCACACAAGAATCCAACAAGAGCGAACTTTCGGATGAGAGAGAATTCTCGGATGAGAGGACAGTTTCGGATGAGAAAGCAGTCTCAAAGAAGCAAACGACAATAGCCCAGAGCGGAAGCCCTGGGTTGCATGAACTCGGGCGAACAACGAGTTTTGACCGGGGGCTTCTGCCCCCGGCTAGTGGCCTTCTGAAGGGCTCGGTGGAGAGTCGGCCGGAAAACCCAACAAAGGAGAGTCTGCAGCAAAGCCCAATGAAATGTCCGGTGACCGGTGATGATCTGGTCGTTAGCCGTGTGTCGCTTGATCAACTCCGCAGCATCCAGGACTATGACGTCAAGCTCGCCCTGGAGAGTGTCGAGGGCGTAAGCGAGGTTGCCAGCATCGGCGGCTACGTCCGGCAGTATCAGATCGATGTCGACCCCGATGCGCTCAGGGCATTCAACATTTCAATCGGCGCTCTGGTCCGCGCGATCAAGGGATCGAATGTCGATGTCGGGGCGAAGGTCGTTGAAGAGAACGGGATGGAGATCCTGGTTCGCGGCGTGGGTTTCCTGGGTGGGGGAGACCGAAGCGGCGGTACCCGGGCCGACCGTGAACGAGCCGCCATCGTCGACATCGAGAACATTGTCGTCAAAGCGATTGACGGTACGCCGATCTACATTCGCCAACTGGCCACGGTCACGACAGGGCCCGACTTTCGGCGTGGCGCGTTAGACAAGATGGGGGCCGAGGCGGTCGGCGGCTGCGTGATCATGCGTTTTGGGGAGAACCCGCTCGCGGTGATCGATCGGCTGAAAGAGAAGATCGCCAAGATCGAAGCCGGCCTGCCGCCCGGCGTGCGCGTCAACGCGTTCTACGATCGGAGTCGCCTGATCGGCGAGACGATGGCGACGTTGGGGACCGCCTTGTGGCAGGAGTTGGTGATCACCGTCGTCGTGGTGATTCTGTTTCTCCTGCACTTTCGGAGCAGCCTGGTGATTGCGGTGACATTGCCGCTCGCCGTGCTGTTCGCATTCATCTGCATGCAGGCGTTGAGTCTGCCTTCCAACATCATGAGCCTGGCAGGGATTGCCATCGCCATCGGGACGATGGTCGACATGGGCATCGTGATGACGGAGAACATCTACCAGTATCTGACAGACCGCAAGGCGGAGTATGTGAAGGTCGTGACCGATGATCGCGGCGTCCAGCGGGAAGTTGTCGATCACGCGGCCCGGTTCGGCTTGATCCAGACGGCGGCTTCCGAGGTCGGCAGTGCGATTCTGACGGCGGTGAGTACCACGGTCGTATCGTTCCTGCCGGTCTTCTACCTCGAAGGGCAATCCGCGAAACTTTTTACCCCCTTGGCGTGGACGAAGACGTTTTGCCTTGTTGGCGCGGTCATCATGGCGTTGGTCGTGGTTCCGCCGTTGGCCGCCGTCATGCTGCGAGAGCGTCGCGTCTCGCGTCTCGGGTCCGCGATGATCGGCGTTGCCGTTGGTGCCATCGTTGCAGTCACCTGGGCGCTTGCCACCTCGACCGGTGCGGTCTTCGATGCAGCGGGTCAATCGATCCGTCGGTACCTTCACCTTGCGGCGCCGCTTGACACGCTCTTGCTTGGCGCGGTGGCGTTCGTTATCTGTTGGGTCATTCTGCGTGAGCGAATCAGATCCGTCGAGAAGAATCCGTTTTCTCGGCTCATCCGTGCGGTGTATGAGCCGGTGTTGCGTTGGATTCTTCGGCAGCCGCTCCTGTTTCTCTCCCTCCCGTTGCTGCTTGTCGTTTGGGGTTTGTCGGTCTGGCTAGGCTGGGGGACTGTTCTCAGGCCCATTCTCGCCGTGTTCGGTTGGTTCGGTCTTGGTTTTGATCAGTGGTCAATGGCTTGGTGGATTTACCTGGGGGTGGGTCTGTTCTCCGGCTTCTGGTTGTTGCCCCTTGTGGTGGACTCGATCCGATGTGTGCTGTGGCATCGACGCTCGGGAGCGTCGGACTTTTGCCGGTGGCGAGGTCGGGCAAAGCAGATCACTTGTCTGGCGTTTGTGCTTCTGTTTGCGTGGGGGCTGCACCAGGCCAACCCGGCTGAGGCATACGCGAGGGCGGCTTCGGCGGTGTTTGTGTCGCCGCCCATCGACGTAGATACGCAACAGCCGAGACCGATGACCGAGTTCGCGCCGTTGGCGTCCTGGCTGGATGAGCAAACCGGCATCGGTCAGGAGTTCATGCCGCCGTTGGACGAGGGCGACTTTCTGTACATGCCGAGCGTTCTGCCTGCCGGCTCCATCAACACGGTCATGGACGTCATGCGAAAGCAGGATGTATTGTTTTCGCGGATTCCCGAGGTGGATGTGGTTGTCGGCAAGCTCGGCCGGATCGAGTCGGCCCTTGACCCGGCGCCGGTGGGCATGTTGGAGACGATCATCGGGTTGAAGCCACGCGCGGATTGGCCCGTCATCAACGACCCGGAGCATCCCGGCCGCCAGCGCCGAAGAACGATGAACGAGATTTGGGGTGAGATTCAAGACGCCGGTCGATTCCCGGGCGTGTTGCCGTCCGTGCAGCTCCAGCCGATTCGCACTCGGGTCGAGATGCTCAGCACAGGCCTGAATGCGAAGATCGGCTTGAAGGTTTATGGCGATAGCTTGCAGAGATGCGAACAACTCGCCGTCGCCATCGAGCAACTGCTGCGTCGAGAGCTCGAAGGCGCGGACGCGGTCAACGCCGTCCGCACGAACGGCAAGCCCTATTTGGAATTCCGCATCGATCGCGAAGCCATCGCTCGCTATGGCGTGAACATTCGCGACGTTCAGAATGTGATCGAGGTTGCCATCGGCGGGATGAACCTGACGACAACCTATGAGGGCCTGGACCGCTACCCTGTACGGATTCGCTACCAGCGCGAACTTCGCGACGACCTGCCTGACCTGCAACGCATTCTGATTCCGACGCCGACGGGCGCTCAGATTCCCATTACGCAGGTGGCCGAGATCGAGAGCGTGGTGGGTCCGATGGGGGTCCGTCGAGAAGGGGCGAAATATGTTAGCTACGTCACGATGGCCAACGTGGGCGTCGACGAAACGACAGTGGTCCACCGGGGGCAGAGCCTCATCGACAAAGCGGTGATCAATGGCACGCTTGACGTTCCCGAGGGCTACTCATTCAAATGGGCGGGCAGCTACGAGCGAAACATCCGGGCCAAGAAACGCCTGTCGCTCCTGGTGCCCCTGGTGTTGTTGGTCAACTTCGTACTGATCTACCTTCAGTTCAAGCGCTTCTCACTGACGATGATCGTCTTTCTGGCCATTCCCGTTGCCTTCGCCGGGGGTTTCATCTTGCTCGATTGGTGGCCAGCCATACAAGACGGCCTCTATCTGGCGGGCATCATGGACCGGGGATTCGAGGGTGAGGCGATGTATCTCACCGTCGCCGTCTGGGTCGGGTTCATCGCCTTGTTCGGCATTGCCGTCGATGACGGGATTGTCATGGGAACCTATCTGAATCAGACTTTCGGCCGCAGCCGGATCACACGTTATGAGGAGATCACTGAGCGCGTCGTGGAGGCGGGCAATCGCAGGATTCGGCCCTGCCTGATGACTACGTTCACCACGCTCGCCGCCCTGATGCCGGTGATGCTTTCAACCGGCCGCGGCAGTGACGTCATGGTGCCCATGGCGATCCCGGTTTTCGGCGGGATGACCTTGGCACTCATCACGCTGTTCGTCGTGCCGACGTGCTACTGCGGGCTGAAGCAACTCAAGTGGCGATGGGGCCTGCCGGACGCGGACTTCGCCCCTGAGCGTGACGCGGTGTGAGTCTTGGGTTAATAACACTTACGTATTCGGTACAAAGCGTGGTTGTACATGGAGAGTTGAGTTTGGTTAGCTTGGTGTTGTTCGATGCCGAAAAACATTTCAACAAAGGAGTTTCGCCGATGTTCGCACGATTTGTTGGTTACAGCGTTTTTTGCCTGCTCACGGTTTTCCTCGTGACGTTGTCTGGCGGGTGTTCCAAGGATGTGTCCTCAAACAAGCCGGCGCCCGATGCCGCGAAGACAGTGAAGGCTGAGAAGGAAAGTCCTAGCGAGGTGATGGCGAAGCTTGCCAAGGCAGACCAGCTCGACGGCAAAGTCGACAAGATAGTGGCCAAATGTGCAAGCTGCGCGCTGAGTATGGACGGCAACGCCAAACATACCCTAACGGCTCATGGCTACACCCTCTATTTCTGCAAAGCCGACTGCGCCGAACGGTTTGGCAAGGATATCGACGCCTCCATTCGTTCCTTGAAGATCCCCGAAAAATAAAAGGCGGAGACAGCCTTTTTAAGGGAGTCGTGTGGTCGGCGAACATGACTCGCCAATTGTCCGGTTCCGTCATGCGAATTCGCCGGGAAGCAAGCCGTCGGCGATATCTCGAAGGGCGTCGAGGTTGAGGAGTCGAACCTGCTGATGGTCCGGCAGTTCGATCAGGCCTGTGTCCGTAAGACGCCGAAGTGTGCGGGAGAGGGTTTCGCTGGTCAGGTTCAAGTGGCTAGCCAGGTCCTTTTTCATAAAAGGGAGGATGAAGCTTTTTGCGCCTTCGCTTTCTCCGGTACGAAGGAGATACCCGGCCACGCGTCCGACCGCATCGCGAAGGACGATATCTTCGAGCAGACCGACCAATTGTCGCACCCAGTAGCCCATGCCGGAGACAAACTCGAAGCAGAGTTCGTGGTTCGTTTTGAGCAGGTTTCGGAAATTGGCCGCAGGCAGGAGAACACACTCCGTGTCCTCGGAGGCCATGGCGAATGCCGGGCAGTCAAACTGGCTCACGGCGGCCACTTCCGCGAACGTGCCGCCGGGCTCGACGAAGTGGAGGACATGCTCCTTGCCGTTGGGAGCGATCTTGTAGACGCGGACACCGCCATGCGCGACACAGTAGAGCCCTGGACATTCGTCGCCTTGGCGGAAGATGAGTGTGCCTTTTCTGAAACGGACGATCCTGGCGCGCGAGCACAGGAGGTCGAGCGAGGCGTCGGTCAGGTTCTTGAATAGAGGACACTGTTGTAGGATTGTCCGTTTGTCTGACTGCATTTCCGCAAGCCTTTGGTTGTGAGACCGACACCGCTTGACCCAGGTCAAGGTCCTGCCGGGACAATTGTCCGAGACTATAGTTAGCCGGCCCTGGAGGTCCGGCGCGTTCACACCCACGACCGGTCTGGAGACCGATGAATGTTGCGTGAGATCGTAACGATTGACGAGGAATTGTGCGACGGTTGCGGTGAGTGCGTTCCTTCTTGCCACGAGGGGGCCTTGCGGATCGTGGACGGGAAGGCTCGGCTTGTGGCGGACCGGTTGTGCGACGGCCTGGGTGATTGCCTGGGCCACTGTCCGCAAGGGGCGATTCAGGTGGAGCATCGCGAAGTGGACGCATACGACGAGAAGGCCGTCCGCGACCACTTGGCCAGGGAGAAGCTGCCGACTGCGCCAGCAGAAAAACAACCCACAGCGACGAAGAGGCCGTCGCCATGTTCGCTCATGAGTGAAGGTAGCCGGGACGGTTGTCCAGGCAGCAAGCTTGCACAATTCTCCACCGGGGCGACCGGTGCAAGTTCGGACCCGACGGGCGCGAAGGTGTTATCAAGAGAGTCAGACCCGGCCTCCGCCTCCGCCTC
Organism: uncultured Planctomycetaceae bacterium; assembly: GCA_964611695.1. Classification (GTDB taxonomy): domain Bacteria; phylum Planctomycetota; class Phycisphaerae; order UBA1845; family UTPLA1; genus CAZTAR01. The sequence continues at coordinate 21,206 of CAZTAR010000014.1, forward strand.
CGCGTTAACGCATTGGCCTGTTCAACTAAGATTGCTGTCGTCGACAGCACCGGTTTTCCGAGGTGCTCACTTGCTCGTGGCGGCAGACTGTGTCCCAGTGGCGTATGCGGGTTTTCACTCTGACTTGCTGCAAGGGCGGTCTGTTGCGATTGCATGCCCGAAGCTGGACGATTCGCAAGGCTACGTGGAGAAGCTGGCGGAGATTCTCCGCGAGAATTCTCCCAAGGACATCACGGTGGCACTCATGGAGGTCCCCTGCTGTGTTGGTTTGCTGCGAATGGTCCTGGACGCACGCCGGTTAGCGGGGAGTAATATCCCAGTGCATGAGGTGTCGGTCGGCGTCCAAGGCAGAATAATTGAGCGAAAACGATGTGACGCGTGCTAGGCGGAGGGGCAAGAGCTTGAACAGAGTTGTACCCGTGCGTCATCAGGTTGTTCAGTGAGTTGAGTTTGCTCTTTTCCGAGAGCCCAGCCGAAGGAGTCAGTGATATGTTCTGTAATCAGTGTGAGCAGACGGCGCATGGGACGGCCTGCGTGGATACCGGCGTGTGCGGGAAAGATCCCGACATGCAGTCGTTGCAGGAGATCCTGTTGTACGGGCTCAAGGGGATGGCCTCTTACGCGCACCACGCCCGGCGATTGGGGATGGTGGACGAGAATGTGGACGCCTTTGTCGAAGAGGCGTTGTTCGCCACCGTGACGAACGTCAACTTCGACATGGCGAGTCTCTTCGAGTTGGTGTTGGAATGTGGGCGGCAGAATCTCCGTGTGATGGAGATGCTTGACGCGGGGCATGTGAAGCGGTTTGGTTCACCGTCCCCCACGACCCTCTTCGAAGGTACGAAGGCGGGGCCAGGCATCCTCGTCACCGGTCACGACTTGGTCGATCTCGATGACTTGCTGAAACAGACGGCGGGCACAGGTATTAACGTCTACACGCACGGCGAGATGATGCCGGCACACATGTACCCGGCGCTGCGCAAGTACGACCACCTGGTTGGCCATTACGGCGACGCTTGGCAAAAGCAGAAGACGGAGTTCGCCGAGTTCACCGGGCCCGTGCTGGCGACGACGAACTGCGTGCTGATTCCGAAGGATTCGTACAAGGACCGGTTGTTCACGACGCGCGTGACGGCGGTGCCAGGCGGAAAGCGTCTGACGACGAGCGACTTCTCGCAGGTGATCGCGTGTGCGAAACAGTGCCGGCCGCTACCGGACAAGCCGGTGAAAGAGAGCACGATCGGGTTCCATCACTCGGTGATCCTGAGTCTGGCCGACAAGATCGTGGGCGCGGTGAAGGCCGGCAAGTTGAAACGGTTCTTCCTGATCGGCGGGTGCGACGGGGCGGAGCCTGGACGAAACTACTTCAGCGAGTTCGCGGCGAACACGCCGAAGGACTCGATTGTCCTCACACTGGGCTGTGGGAAGTACAGGATTCGCGGCAACGACTTCGGTACGATCGACATCGACGGTGTGGGGCCTGTCCCGCGGCTGTTGGACATGGGGCAGTGCAACGATTCGTACGGCGCGATTCAGGTTGCGGTCGCGCTGGCGAAGGCGTTTGACTGCGGCGTGAACGATCTGCCGTTGACAATCGTGTTGTCGTGGTTCGAGCAGAAGGCTGTGGCGGTGCTTCTGACGCTACTGGCACTTGATGTGAAGGGGATTCGGATCGGCCCGGCCGCTCCGGGATTTGTCTCTCCAGCCGTGTTCAAGATTCTTCAGGACAAGTACGACTTGAAGCTGACGAATGCCGAGCCGATGGTCGACCTGAAGGCAGCGCTGGCTGGGTAGAGCATTGAAGGCCCACGTTTGGAATTGCATCTGCCGCTGGTCGTAATCAGAGCCGCGTGCTGACCAGACTGTCGGAATACCTGGCATCGTTTTTGCAGGTAATTTTAGTTGTGGGCAGATAGTGTATCAGGTGCTTGGGTTGGGGGGCTGTCGTGATGGATGACTCAGTATAAGAGGCTCATATGCGGCCTGCGGGACCAATATGAATCGCCCCTCGGCCGAACCACAATCGGCGCGATCAAAACAGCCTCGCCAAACAGCCCCGTACACAAATGCACGCCGAATGGCGGTATTCCGACGGCCTGGTGAGGGAGCGGTCATCACACACCGAGAGGGCCCACTGTATTGCGCACCCACCGCTCCCTCACGGTCGCGGCCCTGATCGGTTGATCCCTCTGTCAGTGCGAAAGGCCCGGTGGGGCGCCCCGCTTCAGCGCCACCTGCGGCGCATGAGCATGAATGCGCCGAGGGCGAGGAGCGAGGCGGTGGTCGGTTCGGGCG
>CAZTAR010000015.1:0-23205 GCA_964611695.1 uncultured Planctomycetaceae bacterium
TGGCTGCCAATGAACACGCAGCATAGTCGTGAAACTTATGAAACGCGGTACTAGTCGAATGATGGGTGCCACTGGCTGTGGCACCGCCGTCTCGGCGGTGGGTTCACGGGCGAGACGCCTGTGCCAGAGTCACCGGCAAGCGTGACTGCTCGAGTGCGCCATCACCGATCGAATGACAGGCGCCGCTCGCGGAGGACACCTCAACCCCCTCGTCTTCGCGCATGGGTTGACAAGTGTTGCGTTAACACCCGCTGATCCCTCTGAACACCTTCGATGAAGCCCGTAAGGAGGCCGACAACTCTTTTATAGAAAACCCCCGGCCCGGAGTATCGTCTATGGAGACGTGCCCGGGCTTCTTTTCTGGGTGCCGTGCTTTTCTGAAAAGGCGTCTCTGACTCCACAAGGGGCTGGCTCTTAAAAAAGGTTGAGTTTTTTTGAGCCAACAGGACCATTTCACACGCATGTTATAATGCACGTCGAAGATGGGTGTGTTCAGGGACATGCCGCCCCCTCTCGGCTGTCGAGTGAGGACACCGGGGAGAACGAGATTGGAGAACCCCGGAAAGGCAGCCGACGGCCCTGGCATGCCGGTTTCTTCAGGTGCGGTGGGAGATTGACCATGAAGAAGCTTGGATTCACATTGATCGAGTTGTTGGTCGTCATATCGATCATCGCCGTGCTGATCTCGGTGTTGTTGCCGGCGTTAGCGATGGCGAAGGAGGCAGCAAACGTGGCGATGTGTTCCGCGAACCTTCGCGAACTGGCTCAGACGGCCGACACATACTCGACGGACAATGATCCGACCGGCTCAGGCAGCTTCCCGAGCCAGCCCTGGTATCTCGATTTCGGATCGAGCTCCCCTTGGACTTGGACATGGAATTCCGAATACATCTTCGGCGGATACCAGCACACGGTCGAGAATCCGGAATACCAATCCTCGGATACCTTCATCATTCCAACAGAGTACAGGCCATACAACAAGTACATCGCCCCGGGAACCACGGGCCGAGCGCCAATCAAAAGCTATGTCTGTCCTTCCGACAAAACGTTCGCCACGCCAAACGTGGATGACCCCCTCACTTCGATAGAAGTGGAAGACCGTTACTCGTCCTGGGAAGTCAACGGGAGCAGCTTCGCCCTGAATTGGTACTGGATGGAAGCGCCACCGCTCAACGGCCAATACTACAACCCACTGGCACACTCCAGCGAGCCGAGCTTTCACAGTTGCGGTAGCGCGATGTTGGCGAAGAAGGTCGGTGGCGCCGCGGCGGAGTTTGTCATTTTTAGCGAATCGTTGATGAACGCCTACATGTTCCAAGGCAGGCCGCCGGACGGATCGCAAGGCGAAAGCCCTATCCAGACACTGGGGGTTGGATGGCATCGGAAGCGATCCATGTACACGATCGGTTTTCTGGACGGCCATGCGGAATACCGGTTCATCGACACCCGCTTCTCGAGTGGGACGGGCTACAACGGCTGGCCGGAGCTGGACACTGCCTGGCCAGCTGGCATTTAGACACTATCTCGGAACACCTAAAGACCCTGTGAATACCGACGTGGCGCCGCCGTCTCGGCCGTGTGGCGTCGAGCGGCCAAGTGACGCCAGTTCGGCCATGAAACTTGAAGCTGTGATTTGTGAGGTTTTCCAAAGAACTCACAAGGATTTCATGTCGTCTACTAGAAAGGCCCGACAAACCGAACTAAAAAGAACGCGTCAAGAAACAGTCGGGCGAAAGTTCTGTGTTGAAGTGTGGGGCATGGCTCGCGATAATGGCGGCCATCGAAATAGGTGGCATGACATCCAGGATGCCTGTGGGGAGCCACAAAATCAGACTGATCAAGAGAGGCCAATGATGAAAACGGTGAAGATGCTTGCGTTGACGGCGGGAATGGTATTTGTGTGGGTCATGGCATCGGGATGCGTGTCGCGCGATGAATACCTGCGGGAAAAGTTCGGTCGTCGCAAAGCGATCGAGCGCGCGGAGATTCTTGAGCGCGATCTTGCGGACTGCCAGAGCCGCTCACTATCGTTGGAGCAAGAGCGTGAGAGTCTTCATCGCGAGTTGGACACCAAGACGGCGATGGCCGAAACCTTGAAGGCGGAAAACAGCCGGCTCGAAGAATTCGCGATGAAACTCCAGGCGCAGATGGATGACGTCTTGGCGAAGGGAATCGGCGACATCGAGGTCGTGGAGATCAAGCTTCCGCCGGAGTTGGATCAGGCCTTACAAGACTTCGCGGCCCAATACCCCGACACGATCGAATACGATCCTCAGCGCGGCGCGGTGCGATGGAAGAGCGATCTGACCTTCGCATTGGGCAGCGACGTGGTAAAGCAAACAGTCAAGGCATCGCTCAAGGCATTCGCGGACATCGTGAACGCCCCGGCGGCCAAACCGTTTGAGGTCGTGGTCGTGGGTCACACCGACAACGTGCGAATCGGTTCCGCAACGCAGAAGAAGCATCCGACCAACTGGCACCTATCGACGCATCGCGCGGTGTCGGTGATGTTTGCCTTGAATCAGTTCGGCATCGGCTTCGATCGTATGGGCGTCATGGGTTACGGTGAGTTCCGGCCGCGCGTCGAGAATCCGGCAAGGGGCGGCGCCGAGGCCAACCGCCGCGTCGAGATATTCCTGGTCGCGAGCGGCGATCAGGCCGCCACCATCGAAACGGCAACGAAAGTGTTTGGAGGCAGCCCGGGCGTGGCGAAGGCTGAGTCCGAGTAGGGAGTTTCGTCGGCGTCGTCGCGCCTCTGCATTTGGCGGTGATTGCGCAACGCGGTGGTGATCAGAGCCGCTCGCGTCAGCAGACAGTCAGCGTTCGACCCTGTGGGGAGCGAGCAAAAGGGTGATCCCCATCGGACACAGGGAGCCGACGCTACAGCGGAGCATGCACTCTCAACGCTGGAGCAGTTCACGGTTGAGTGCACTTGTGGCACCGCCGTCTCGGCGGTGGATTCACAGGCGAGACGCCCGTGCCACAGTTACAGGCAAGCGTGAACTGCTCGAATCACTACAATGCTCTCACAATCAAACGCCTGGTGACTGAGGTCACCGGGCGTTTTTCTTTGGGGAGCCGCTTCTTCGGCGTAGCCGGGACTTGGTTTTCTGAGAATTTCGCGACGATGGACGCCGGGCCTTCGGCTTGCCAAGGCAGTAGCCGAGCAGGAAGGTCATTCCCGTGCCGATGACGTAAAACCAAGGATAAGCGAGGTACTTCGGTGCATCCGTCGGTGTCTCGGGCGCGACTTCGTACCGATGCAGACAGACCGCGAGGAGGGTCGCCGCGACGAGGACCGCCACGCGCACAGCGTCACCACGATATTGGGTTGCTCCGTACAACAGAATGACGGCAGCCGCAATAACAACGAACCAGTCGGCCCACGCATTGTGGACGGAAAGGCCGAAGACGGTAAGCATCGCCAGCGGAATCGCCAGGACAAGGCCGCTGTCATCACGATTCAAGCGGAAAATCGCCAGAAGCAATATGCCAAGCAGCGGTCCGTAGGTGTAGGCGACAAGGGCAAACGCGAGATCGACGGCGTTGGCGTACTGCCGCGCGATAATGATACAGGCAGTTGCCATGAGACAGAGCACCGCGCCCCAGAGGACGACGAGCAGCTTCGACAGACCGATCTCTGAGTCCGCCATTGTACGCAGGAAGCCCCGCTTCTTCCGGCCCGACCGACTCGATTGGCGTGGTTTGATGAACGCACTAATGGTGGTCTGTGAGAGGGCCGCGAGCGCGGAGTCCAGGCTCGACACAGCGGAGGCGAAGACCGCGGCGATGATGATCCCTCGCACGCCGACAGGCAACGCCTGCGTAATGAACCTGGGCAGGAGTGATTCGCGGAGAGTCTCGTCGTGGAAGAGGGCCCTTTCCTGCGGCGTGAAGTAGGCATAGAGCCCGATCCCAACGAGTAGCATGAGCAGCGCGATGCCGATGCCGAAGCTGCTGGTGATGATGGCCTTGGTGGCGTCGCGTTGGTTTCGGCAGCAGAACATCCGTTGGGTCATGACCTGGTCGGTGCCGAGCGCCGCCAGATTCAGGAACGGTATCGCGAACAGTCCGCACCAGAAAGTATAAACCTGCGTGGGGTCGGTGCTGAAGTTCAGGACCTGGAACTTCCCGGCTTCTGAAGCAGTGGCGATGATCTCCCCCGTGGATTCAGGTGCGGCGACGATCGAATAACAGAGAACAAGAACCGCGCCAATAAAGAGAACACAGAACTGAATAACATCCGTCCAGATGACGGTGGTCATGCCACCGAGGAGCGTCCAGCCGATACTGAAGGCGCCCATGATCCAGATGGAGATCGTCAGGTCAAAGCCGGTAATGACGGAGAGGACAAATGCGGTGACGTAGATCCTCGCGCCTTGGCCGAGAACAGCGCCGACGAAGAAAAGCAACGTCGTGATTTTCTTGACGCGGTAGCCAAGCTGTTGGCCCATGTAATCGTAGGGGCTATAGATTTCCCGTTGGTAATAGGCTGGAATGAAGTAGAGCCCGATGACGATCCGCGCGAGAATCGAACCGATGGCAAGTTGGAGGTAAGTCAGGTTGCCGCTTTGGGCAAAGCTGATGGTGGGGACGGCGATGAACGTGACGGCTGAGATTTCGGTGGCGATGATCGATCCGGTAATCGCCCACCAGGGAAGCTTCCTGCCGGCAAGAAAAAAGTCGCGAATATTGGCCTGCTTCCCGGCGAGTCTGGCGCCGACGAGGGTGGTGAAGAGCAGGTAGGCCGCAATCACGAGCCAGTCAAACAGGGAGAGGCTCGAATCAAGTTGGGCAAACAGGCCGGGGCAAATCCTCATCCTGAGGAATATGGCACGATTGGGACGGATTATCGAGCCTAAAAAAAGGGAAGACCCTGGGAATGAGGATTGAGAATGCATGCGTCCGGCACTGTCCACAAGACGCTGGACCGGGTCTCCAGTCCGAGAAAGCGGGCTGCTCCAGTTGACGCGTATCCTCTGCATGGATAGAGTAGATAGGATGAGCAAGGCAGCCCTCCACGGCCTTTTTGGGCCGGTGCTACTGTCGTGGCGCGATGTCGTCGCCGGCAGCCCGCCGAGGGAGATTTTGTCGTGAAGCTAAGCCAATGATTCGTTAACGGGAGGTGGTGTGCGTGAAGGCATTGCCATTGGGCATTTTGGTTGATGCTGGATCGCGCGGGCAGAGTGATTCTGACGGCCCTCCAGGTGGGGTTGCGCGCCGGTAATGTAGAGAAGTGGATTGAGAGTGATTGAGCGAATGAGCTGCCCGGCCCCAACAAGGGTTGGGAACTGATCGCCAGGCCAATTACCGCCTTCTCCTACCCTTACCCTTGCAAGGAGTCAGGCATCCTGGCACGCATCGTCGTCCATCGCATGGAACGCGGCGTCGGGATGGAGTGGGTCAGGCTGGGGGACGAATTCGTCGCGGGATGTGCCGCGTCGACAGCCATTGGGAGAAGAACATGGCATCGAAGCTACCTGTTTGGGGCATTGATGTTGGCCAATGCTCGCTGAAAGCGCTGAAGTTGCAGCAACTCGGCGAGGACCAGGTGGAGATGTTGGCGTTCGAGGTGATCGAGTACGAGAAGCCTCTCTCACAAGCCGGCACGGATTCGACTGAACTCGTGAGGAAGGCGATCGAGGAGTTCCTCTCGAAAAACGCCCTGCGTGACAGCCAAGTCGTGATCTCGGTTCCGGGACAGCAGACCCTGACGCGTTTCACGAAGATGCCGCCCGTGGAGCGTAAGAAGATCCCCGACATGGTCCAGTATGAGGCCAGCCAGCAAATCCCGTTCGATATGGACGAGGTCGTCTGGGACTACCAGGTATTCACCGAGGCCGAATCGCCCGATGTCGAAGTGGGCATCTTCGCGATTCGCAAAGAGCTGATCCGCAACTACCTGATGCAATTCACCGAAGCGGGCATCGAGCCGATCATCGTGCAATCGAGTCCGATGGCTTCTTACAACGCCGCGCGGTTCGAACAACCTTCCGAGGAGGGAAAAGCACACATCCTGCTCGACATGGGGGCGATCGCGACCGACCTGATCGTCATGGAAGGAAATCGGATTTGGTCTCGGCCGGTTCCGATCGGCGGGAACCGATTCACCGAATCGCTCGTGTCGGCGTTCAAAATTTCGTTCGCCAAGGCCGAACGACTCAAGCGGAACGCGGCCGCCTCGAAGCACGCTCGACAGATATTCCAGGCGATGCGACCGGTCTTGGCGGATCTCGTCTCCGAGATTCAACGTTCGATCGGCTTCTATACCTCGACGCACCGAGAGGCCCACATCGCGAAGGTCATCGGGATGGGCAACGCCTTCAAGCAGCCTGGCCTTCAGAAGTTCCTCACGCAGAACCTGCAAATCGGTGCTGAGAAGCTTTCTTCATTCAAGAAGATGGTCTCCTCGGGAGAAACATCTCCGGAATTCACCGAAAACACCATGAGCTTCAGCGTCGCCTACGGTCTGGCGCTTCAGGGGCTGGGAATCGCCGCGGTAGCATCGAATCTTCTCCCGCAAGAGGTGCGCCGCACGCTGTTATGGCGAAAAAAGCGTCCATGGTTCGCGGCTTCGGCTGCGTCGTTGGCCCTTGCGGCAGGCTCACTGTGGGTCGGCAACGTGATGGGCAGCGGCCAAGTGGACAGCGGCATGGGCAACCTGACGAGCCTAAATGCGCCGAACGTCCCAAACATCGAAAAGGCCGAGCAAATCATCGCGAGCGGCGGGAACGGAACGCCGCTTGAGAAGGCCTTACAGGTAATCGGGGCGGCCGAATGTCTCAAAAAAGAGTACGACAAGGAGGCCAGGGAATCGACCGGCGACGAGGCGAGCCTCAAAGCGATGGCGAAACTGCCGGAGAACAACGTGTTCGTCCCTCGGATTCTTGACTCGATCCACCGGGCTTTCGAAGAGGCCTCGTCCTCTGATCTGAAGGAAGTCAGGGACTCGTCTTCGTACCTCCAATTGCCCAAGCGCGTCAGGCGGCAGGAGCGTCGGGAGTTGTGGATCCAACAATTGGAAATGGTCTACGACGACAAACTGCCCAAGGGCCGCCTCTCGAAAGATAGCAAAAAAATGGGCGTCGGCGGAGCCGGATGGCTGGTCCGGATCATCGGTGAGACCACGGCAACTCCCGATGAAGCGCCAACCTGGCTTGCCGACACGTTGGTCACTTCGTTAACGCGATTGGGGAGACAACCCGACCGAGGCGTGTTTTTCGATGTGGTGGAATTGCAAAATGTGACTGAAAAACCAAAAGATGGGGAAACCGTTGGGGGCTTGCGTGAAAGCCAAGGGGGTGGCGGGAACAAATCGTCCGGCGGCTCGCGGCTCGGCGGACGCATGGGGGGACGTCGTGGAAGCCGACAACCGGGAAGCAACGTGCGAGGTCTCGGCGGTCGTCGCGGGCAGGCCGATCCGCGTGGGAGCGGAGCGGGCGACAGCGGCGATGAGGGCGGATCGGTTGCGGATCAAATCCGCAAGAAGAAGGAGCACTTCAAAGAGAACGATCCCCTGACGGACGAGAAGATGACGGAAGACCGGCAGTTTGAAATCTACATTGTTGTCCGAAAGAAGGACACCCCGAAGAAGATGATCCCCCCGGAGTACCAGGAACAGCCGGCGACGAAGGAGTCGGCTCAGGAAGGCACTGCGGACCGGGATGACAGGTGATTGGTTTGCGACACCCGTGCGATAAGTGAAATGTCAAGGTGAAGTGGAATTTCGCATCGAACTGCAAACAGAAAAGGTTCCCACTGAGGTTTACCGCCCGAGGTTGACACTCGGTGTTGACGCAAACGGCAGGCAAGGAATTCGATTCACCGACTGGACTGTGATGGAGCGAGCGTGATGAGTTTCCTCAAGAAGCAATGGCCTCTGATAGTGTTCGGCGTTGTGGTTCTCGGCTCCGCGGGCATGGGTGCCTGGGCGATTCCCGCGGGATCAGAAGTCGAGAAGACAATGAACGAGGTTGCGGGCATTGTCCGGAAGCTCCGCACCCTTCAGAAGAACACGGCCAATCAAGAAACGATAGAAGCCCTCAAACAGCAGAAAAAAGAGGAACGCGAGGAATTCGATCGCTTGATGGCGACCGCGCTGGCACCACAGGGTACGAACGCCTTCTATGAAGACCCGGGCTCGCCCGGAACAGCGCCCGAGCGTGAAACGATCATCCAGGATGTTCTTCCCGAGCCGGAACAGGCGCCGAAAATTGCCTTCAAAACCAGCTACAACAAAGAATTTGAGAAGTTGAACGAGCGCCTGAGAGGTGGTCCGGCGCCCACGTCGGACGACGTTGACCTAGAGCGGGCGCGCATCCAGCAACAAAAGGGCGGCGACGACGACACGACGGACCAGCGTCATCCATGGCAATCATCACCCACCAAGAAGCAAACAGAGCAGGATAAGACCGCCAGTGAAAACACACTATCTGATCTGCTTCGCGGCCATGCTGAATCGCGCGCGGCAGAAAAAGTAGCAAAGAACATTCTGGTCTACGTTGACGATGAGCCGGGGATGGGGTTCGGAAAGCACCGCTTGGCGGAAGACAAGAACCCGCCTGACGCGGTGCAGATTTGGCAGGCTCAGTTTTCTTTATGGATTCAGCAAGACATTGCGGCGGCAATTGCGCGATGCAACGAAGAACGCGTCGCGGAACTCCGAAAGGAAAATCGTCAGGACGATATCTGGGTGGCCCACATGCCCATCAAGCGTCTAAAGGTCCTCCGGATCGACGATGTGCTCGGGGGAGAAGGGGGCGGCTCAAACCTCCCGCGAGATTGGATGGAGTCGTTCACGAAGGTGGAGAATAATGCAAAACGGTTCATCGTGCCGCTGAGGTTGGAACTTATCGTGGAAGAGGCGGCGATCATGGATGTGCTCCGGCACATCACAAGCCTTGGCTTCTACACGATCTTGGGTGTGGACTATAGTGCCGTGACACCCGATCCGATATGCGAACGCTACATTTACGGCGACGAGCCCGTCGTCGAGGCACAAATTCATTTGGAAGGGTGCTACTTCCGCGAAGTGTTTGAAAAATGGATTCCGAAGGAAATCAAACAGGATCTCAAAGTACCGGGCGCCGCCTCCCAGGAAAAGCCGGGCGGACGACACGGTAGGTAAACGTGGGGGCCGACAGGGCGATTCACCAGTCCGTCTCGGTGTTGGTATTCTCGGTTCTCCCTGGCGGTGTGCGGCATGCTTCGGCACGGAATCATGAGAGTGGTTAGAGGGAGCTAGGTAGATGTCGAAACGCGACGTCAGTTTCATCGATTTACACGCGGAAAAACTCGTCTTGGGGCTTTGCGTCGTGTTGTTAATCGCAGCCGGGGTCTATTCCTTCGGTGGAATGAGATTCACAATCGAAGGCAAGGGGCCGGCCGACCTCATCGCGGAGGCCGGCGAAGAAGCCACAACCACGGCGATGCGCGTAAGAAGCAGTAAGCCAGCCCCCAAGCGAGGAAACAAAGAAGATGGCGAGGACTGGCAAGAGGATCTCAAGAAATGGTTCGACCCGTCGGGGGAAGGCTTGATCGAGATCGCCGGTGTTGATGCGGTTCCATGGCGAACCCAGAAGTTCCCGCCCTTGCGGCCCGAGATCACCGGCTTGGCTCCGGAGGATCGCCGCAATCTGGCAAAGATCGTGGCGCCCGGCATCCCCCTCGTCACGACCGGTCGGACCCAGATGCCGCTTGGAGAACCTCCGGACCTTGCCAGCGTCTTGCGAGGTATGGGTGCCGACGGTGATAACGCACACAAGCCGACGCAGCGATACTACGTCTCCGTCGCCGCGCAAATCGACCTTGTCGATCAAGAGCGGAGCTTTAACCTGGAGAAGTATCCTGAAAGTTCGTTTCTCAGCGTCGTGAACGTGCAATTGCAGCGGCTGGACTTGAATGAGCCTTGGCGCGGATGGCAGGAAGCGGACGCGTATCTTCCCTATCGCCCGCTGGAACGACCATCGATATACGATGGCCGCGAATTCAAGCTGGCCGGTTATTCGGAATTCAGCCGTTTGGTCGAGGCCGGCGCCAACCTGATTGCAAGACCGAATCTCCCCACCCGCCGCGCGAAGTTGCCGGAAGTACCCTTCTTGAGTGATGCCTCCAAGGGAACCGACAAACCGAAAAACCCGGGCGGGATCCTCGTCAAAAAATGGCTTGGCTTGGCGAAGAAAGCCCTTGAAGGGAAGAAACCCTTCGATGAGAAAGACCTGGACGCCGCCAGTATTCTGGCAAGGGCCGCCGCCGCGGTCGTGGGTGCGGATGATAAGGATCGCGAGTCGGCAAAGCAACTCAACGCGGACATTATGAAACAACTCTCCAAGTCCAGGCAGCGATACTTCAAGGACACGCCACTGCGTTCTCCAGATCGTCTCATGCCGATCCTGGCGCACGATATGGGGGCGGTTCCCGGACACACCTATCAATACAGGATGCGCTACGAGGTCTTGAACAATTTTGCCGGAAGACCCGGCGAGTTGAAGGATCCGGCACAAGCCCAGCGTGTCACGCTTGTCAGCGACTGGTCACCTGAAACGCGCCCCTTAGAAGTCTCCAGCGATGTCTACTACTTCCTCACCAAGGCGGATCCCAAAAAAGAGGAGGTCACGGTCACAGTCTTCAAAAAGACGCGTGCCGGCTGGAAGAACAACGATTACAAGGTGCAAGCGGGAGAGAAGATCGGCCGAAAGGAAAAACGCGGCCCGAACAAAGGCGTGGACTTCACAACGAACGTCTTGTGTGTCGACATCGACTTTACAAAGACAGACCCCGCTCCTGACGGCAAGCGAACCGTGGCCATGCAATACGTCGACGAGGAAGACGGTCAGTTGAGAGAACGATTCCTCTCTCGAGACCGAAAGAACAAGTTAATGAGGCGGCTGCAAAACGACCGCACCGCTTCGCGTTAGCGCGGTTGACGATTACTTGAAGCGGAACACCCCTGCCGATTCACCCGGCCTTTCCGGCGGCGGGCCGTTCGATGTCGTTGACGAACACACGACCGTCGGATTCGATCCGGACGCGATCACCCTTCTCAAACTCGCCAAACGACTGCCCGTTAACCGCCAGGCCGCGACCCACGACCTTGCACTTGACTTTCTCACCCGTGAACTCGATCTCGTTGAAATCCTCCGAGATCATCCCCTTGCCCTTGGGCCACCCATAAATGACACCCAGGTGGTCCGAGGCGACCATGTGGTCCTTGTCGCAGGAGAACGAGCGAAAATCCGTGAGCGTCATCGGGCGCAAAAGCCAACCGGTCTTCTCATGATACGTGCCATCGTCCTGTCTCACGTAGCTCGTGTAATGGGCACATCCCACCGTCAGCCAAGCGAACACCAAAACAGCCGATAACGTGATTCGCGTCCTATTCATAGCGTGGTCTCCTCTACTGCCCCGTCGAGCGTCATGTAAGGGATGCGCGAGCGCCATGGGTGCCACTGGCGGTTGTCCGCCAGTGCGTTATCACCAACGAACCCTCACAGAAAACTGGCGGGCAAGCCGCCAGTGACACCCGTCATTCGACCCGTGACAGAGCACTACCACGTATACCGAACGGTATAGCCCACGGTCTTTTTCCCGTTGGCCGGCACGGTCACCTCGAAATGGATCGTCCGCGCGTCTACCTTCTCGTAATCGTCGCTCTTCTCGACGATCTTCCATGTCGTCCAGCGGAACAAATTCTCTTTGATCACCACCTTCTGCGGCGTGTCCTTGTGATTGCGAAGCTCGATCTGGTAACCGTCAGTCATCGTCCGGCGGCTCTTGTCGATCGTAAACTCGGTCTGCGTCCGTTCACCGACGACGTCGAACGCCTGGCCGAGTTTGATGAGCGTCTTCTCGTCCTTCGCCGTGTGGTCGATCAGATCCTCGCCGATGAACTCCAGCGTGCCATCGGCATCGTCGCGTTTGTAGGTACGCACCTTGCCTTTGGGCAGCGGCATGCCCAGGTGGTTCTCCTTCTCGTTCTTGAACCTAAGGTACACGTCCACCTTGGGGTTGGACTGGTTGCCGATGTTGCCGTCAGTCTGCGGTTGGCCGAATGATCCCCAATACGCCGCCTGCGGCAGGCCGTAATAGACCATGAGCTTCTCGACCTTCACGTCGCGGGCAGTGGGGAACAGGGTGATCTGCTGCGTGGTGTTCGAGAGGATGTCCGTCCGCCTGGGCAGCGTGTAGAGGTGATACTCGAAGAACGACTTCTCCTCGAAGCCGCTGTCCTCCGGGAAGGCCTTGGCTGCGTAGGCCCGGGCCGCCATTGGCGCACGCGTCGGCCGCTGCTGCTGGATGCGTTGCACGTCGCCCGCGATGAGCTTCAGTCGGGCGTTCTCGTAGGCGGCACCGGAGAGGTTCAACAGCGTCACCCACGCGCCAACGTCCGCCTTCGTATCAGTCTCGTCGAGGATCAGGTTGTAATCCGCCCGCCACGTGATGCCGCCGGTCTGGTAAGTCGTGCGGACCTGGTGCTCGCCCCCCGCGTTGGCATCCACCTTCCAAACCAGCGTAGGCCGCGTAATCAGTCCGCCGGGCAGCTCGCCGAGTTGCGTTCGCAGCGACTGGTTGAGCACGCGAACGCCCTGCGCCGTCTGCAGGACCAGCCCACCCTGGTTGGCCGAGAGCAACTTGCCGGTCACGTCCTGCACCGTGTCGCCGTTCGGGACGGTCACGGTGATCTCGCGATCGATGTACTTCTCCAACAGCTTCGTCGGGCTGACAAGATCAAACTCGAAGTTCTGCTCCAGCACGGTCGTGCCGTCGGGGTGGGTCAGATCGGTGAATCCCACGGTGGTCGGGTCGATGAATTCGGCGACGTCCGTGAAACGTAGCTCGTTCATGCCGGCGTCAAGGGAAACCGTGCGGACATCCTTTACCACACCGAAGCCCGGCACCTGCCAGGCGAACATCGGATCGTAGCCCTGCCGCTGTTGGGCGATGAACCGCTGCGGGTCGAAACCGGCGGGGTCCGCCGACGAATAGACCGTGACGGCGGGCCCCTCGTCCGGCGTCGGTCCGGCCGACACAATGCTACCAGGGAGGATAACACAGGCAATCGCCACGACGGCGCTGATCGCGCATCTCACTCGAATAGTCTGCTGTCTCATGGAAAAACTCCTTCATCCTGTAGAGCAAACTCACTTTTTCCGAAGCGGCCGACGCCCCTGTCGGCCGAGGCGAACAATTGGTTTTCCACGTCCGACACGAGGGTCCGACGCTACACGATTACTTGGTGTGCTTTCGGCCGCAGCGGCAGAGCACCGGTCCTCCGGCCAAGCCATCTCGCGAATCATACCACACTCGGTTTTAGACGCACGACATTCCCCGTTTGTTCCGCCAGAAACAAAAGAAAATCCGGACCAGCCCGCTAACCTGCTGGTGCGAAACAACGCTGGTGCAAGATTCCCATCTCGCATCACCAAAATCAGAGCCGCGCGCGTCAGCAAGCGGTCATCTCGCAAATGCAAGAACCTGCCAGATGAACACGCACCCCTCCCTCACGGTCGGGGCACTGATCGTGACCTGGGCTCACGTAGGGAGTCCTCCGGCTCCGGATCGAGCGTGGGCGGCGGGGAACTCGTGAGCCAGTCAAAGTCCGATTCCGATTCGGACTCGGCATCATGCGAGCTGCGTCTGCCCTGACAGGGTTTGCCGGGAAAAACAGAACCCGGAATGTGTCGCCGGACGTTTCGGCGGAGAAGCAGCCACGCGACGGCGAGCGCGGCCGTGATCGTCACCACCCACCAACTTGTTCCACGTTCCCCGCGCGCCGATTCCCAAAGTGCCGGCGGCGGTGACACCAGCTCGATTCGCCTGGCAACCAACAGCGGCCCGGCCCCCGTGTCGCCGGTCTGTGTCCGATACGCGCGTGCCTTGATAAAAAAACCTTTGGCACGGATGCGCGAGCGTATGGGGATGTCGCTAGGCGCTTCCGTCACCACGAGGGTGCAAATGGATCGCGTATCGAGCCCGGACAGCTCGCACTGATGAAGTGTGCCGAGCCCCGGCCGGTTGACAAGCTCGTAGGCATGACACGCCTGCAAAACCCCCTCGACGAGCAACAACCTGCCCCGGTAATCGCCGGGCCGTTCGAGCATGAGTTTCCACGGCGCCGCCGAATCGTCTTCGTCGATTTCGAAAGTGGCTGCGTCCAGGTCGTTCGTCACAATACGGCAGTAGTGGTAGAAAGCAGGCTCGTCGAACGAGAGGACAAAGTCCCGGACATCCTCCAGCAACCGACGCCCCTCTTCCAGCATCGCTTCCGGTGACGCGGCGGGCTGTGAGTCAGCAGATTGTGCGAAGGCGACTGGTGGGACATACGCCAATACTGCTGCGAGTAGAAGCCGGCGACAAAGACCAATAAGACGGTATGTTCGGTGCATTCATCGCTCGTTTTCGGATTGGGACATGTTGCGCGCCTTTTCCGCAAGCCGTAGCAGACGCGCCTGCCAGGGTGGTCCCCCCAGTTCAGAATACCACGCCTGTTCCGCCGCGACACCCTTGGCAACCTCCGCCGCGCGCCCGTGCCGGAGCTGATGCCGCAGCCAATAGAACCGAGCTTCCCAATAAACCCCAGGCGCTTGATCTCGCAACGTACGGTCCTCAAGCAGTCGGGCCCAGAGTTCCTCCGCCTTGTCGGCTGTCTTGTCACCTTCGCCGGCGGACAGCGATTCGCAGAGCGATTCCTGCATTTGTGCCGCAGTTCGGATGTAGTTCCCGTCTTTGGGATCGTCGGCCATGAGGCGTTCGAGATGATGCATCGCCTCTTGGGTTCTGCCGGCTTGCATGAGCGCCTTGACGAGGCTGTGGCGAACGACCGGCGCGTGCCGCTGATAGGCTTCTTGCGATTCAATCCAAGCAAGAAGTGTCTGGATTGTGTCGACGGCTTCCGCGGCCATGTCTGCCGCGGCCTGATGACGACCGGCGCGCTGTAGCTCCTTGATCTCAGCTTCCACGCTCGCGGCCAGCGATACGAGGACCGTGCCACGATCGGCATCGGGGGCTTCTGCCATGTAATCCGCCAATGCCGCCTGGGCCGCCTGGAAATCACCCAGCCCTCGCAAGCAGCGGATGCGAAGCCGCAGCACTGGGGATGTCGCCTTCATCTCCTCCAACACCCGCAGACCCTCGCGAAAATCGCGAAGGTCCTCTCCAGCCAGGAGCGTCGCCGCCGTCAGACGTGCGTCGGTGATGAGTGCTTCGACTTCGTCACGACCTGCAAAAGCAGAGAGTAGGCTGTCTCGTCGATGTTGATTGCGCGCGGTCGCTGATCTTCCCTCGTTTGCGGTGTTGGAGGAAACCTCGGCGAGGTCGGCGGCCAGTTGGCTCCAGGCATTGGCGACGCCGATCGCAGCCTGTCGGCGACGCGTTGCGGAGGAAGTGGCCGACAAGGTTTCATAGATGCGCTGCTTGCATTGGGCAATGTTACGTTGAGCGGACCAATAGTTGGCGAACGTCGGCGAGACCTTGGCGTAGGCGGTCAAAGCGCGCCGGTAGTCGCCACCCTCCTGCCGAGCCAGTGCGGCAATCCACCTGGCCTCTTCCGCAAGCGAATGCCCGGGAAACCGAGCCGTCAGCCATTCCGCCGATTCCGCCAATCGCAGATAGTCCTCCGCTTCCTTTGACGAGTTGGCGGTCTGCCGCCAGCAACGGTAGGCATACTCGGCCGACTTCTCACCGGGTTCCTTCGTGCCGACCTTTTTCGCAACGCCCGTAAAAGCCTCCGCGGCGGTGCGCAGGTCGTTGAGTTGAAAACGACAGACGGCAAGATTGAATTCGGCTTCGACATGGGTACCCGTCTCGTCGGGGCGATCGAGAAGAATCCGAAACACGTCGATGGCTTCTTCGTATTCTCCCTTCTCCATCAGGCGTCCCGCCATGATTCGAAGCTCCGACTCGGTCAGTTCCGTCCGACGACGATCGTCACCACCATACGCGGTGAGATACACCTGCGCGATCTCCGGCCACACCCCGCCGCGATCCGCGATTCTCGCAAGAATGGAAAACGCCTCCCCCTTCAGTTCCGCCGAAGTCTTGGGCGAACCCGCCTTTTCGGACTCACGCAAATAGGCATAGGCTCGGATCACCGGCGCCAGGTGTTCATAGAACAAAATGCCTGTGTCTCGTCCTCGCGATTGCCGCTTGGAGATGGCCACCAGGGTATCCAGTTCCTTGCGAGCCTCGGCGAATTGGGCGGTCTCGATCAAAAGTCTGGCCTTCTCGTGAAGTGCGCGGACCGCCAACGCCGGTGGCGCGGTGGAGGCGATCACCTTGTCAAAGGCCGCCTCGGCCTCGTTGAAACGCCGCTTGTGCTGCAACACAATGCCGGCGCCTAACAACGCGAAGTATTTCTGCTCGGGCGTTGTCTCGGTCCGCGCGGTCTTGTCGAAGGTACTCAGGGCCGAGCGCAACCGGGTGTTTCGATCCGGCGCGTCCGGCCCACCGATCACGGCAAGGTAGAGCTTGGCCCAAGCGCCGTTGAGCTTGCGCTGCTCGTAGAGCGTCGTGATACCCTCGGCGATGCCCAGAAGGAGGTACCGCTCCTCGTCCTCGCGAACGCCTGACCGGAGAGCTTTGAGTAACTTGCCCGCGGCAACATACTCGGTGTTGGCCTGCCCGAGTTTCTCCATTGTCTGCCGGATATCGAAGTCGAGTCCACTGGTGATCTCGAAGCGATCCAGGTCCGGCGCGATCCAGTGCTTGAGGATCAGGTCGGCTAACTCCACGCGATACCGTGCGATGTCGAACTTGCGGCGTTCTCCGTGAAACCAGCGAGAATCCTGTTGGAGGGCGATCACCTCACGATATTCAGCGATGGCCCTGATGAAGTGACGCTCTCGCTGGGCGGGATCTTCTGTGTCGAGCCCCGCGCCCACATGGGCCCGCGCAACATAAAATCGAAACATCGGATGCTGATCTGCCAGCAACTGCTCGACAGTCTCCGGTTTGCCGTCTCGGATCAATTCGAGGATACGGTTCTCAAGCTTGCGCGGAAGACGGTCGTTCGGTTCCCTTTCGATAGGGTCTGGAGGAGTCTGGGCGATGGCCGTAGCAGCAATCGCAAGGACAATGATGGCAACAACCTGTACCTTGATGATGGCTCTGACCTGTTCCTTGTGGCACAGGCGTCTCGCCTGTGTGTCGGCAACCGGTTCATTGTGGCACAGGCGTCTCGCCTGTGTCTCCACCGCCGAGACGGCGGTGCCACACAAGAAAGTGGTGCCACACAAGAAAGTTGTGCCACACGAGTCGGCGGCGCCACACGAATTCGCGGCGCCACGATTGCATCGGTGTGGCCTTTGCCCGAAGTTGGCTTGAAGTACCTCCTGGGTCATGTTGCGCCGTCCTCGTCGAAACCGGCCTGGATCGCCTTCGTGCTGACGGAAAACTGAATGTTCCCGAAGCCGGCGCGGACGCAAGCGTCCATCGTCGATATCACGTCCTGATACTGAACGTTCGGGTCCGCCGCGATCAGCACCGGAGCGGAGGAGTCGCCGCTTCCCCGCCGTTTGGCGTGCATGAGATCGGCCAACGCAGTGAAGGAGTTTTCCGGCAACGAGCTTCCCATGACGAGAATCCGAGACTGACCGACCTCTCCGTCATCACGCAGTGCAATCCGGACGACCGGGATGATGGCGACGCGCGACGCGCCGCCAGGCCCAACTTGCGAAGGAAGCTGCGTGGGCAAAACTCCCTCGGGAATCGCAAAGGATGTGCCGAGCATGAAGAAGATGAGGATGACCATGACGACATCGACCATCGGCGCGAGGTTCGGAATCGTAGCCTGGGCAGGACCGATCGCACAGCGTCGCATCAGTCGGCCCTCCTCTCGGTCTTCAACGCGCCGAAGGTGATGGTCCGCACATCCGCGCTGGCACACGTTGCCATGAGCGCCTCGACGTATTGATAGGCGACGGTCCGATCGGCGCGAATGACACAGTTGACCTCGGAATCGCGAAGGCGTTCGAGGTCGAGGCGTTCCTTGACCTGCTGGAGAGAAACGGCGCTCTCCCGGATGATGTAGTCCGCGCCGCCGCCGCGAAGGGTCGCATCCCGAACGTTGATCACCAGACGATTCCCCAACGCCTGCTTCTCGACCTCCTTCGAGGCTGCCGCGAAGGGCAGATCGATCCGACTGTTCTCCTGCTCAACCATCTTCGTGGCCAGCATGAAGAAGATCAGCAGGCACATCATGACATCGACCATGGGCGCGAGGTTCAAGGAGAACTGCGTTGTCGGCGGCGGGCGCTTCATGACGTCTTCTTCGAATTGTCCCCGGCGGAATTCTTCGGGATATCGCCACCGGCCGTGTTCGCATTCGTTGCGGCCGCGCCGCTCGGTCGGAAGTATTCCAGGATATCCAGCGCGGCCGCATGGGCCGTGACGGTCTGGGCGTCCACCCGGTTTCGACAGACACCGAAGAAGCCGAGCGCGATGATCGCAACGGCCAATCCTAGGAAGGTGTTCACCAGGGCAAGGCTGATACCGCCGGCCAGGTTCTCCGGCTTATATGCCCCATGCGCCTGCTGCATCGCGCTAAAGGCCTCAATCATGCCGAGGACCGTGCCAAGCAGCCCCATCAAAGGGCTAAGGTTGCCGATGATGTGGAGGTACTCCACCCTTCGGAAAAGGCGACTGGTCCAGGCTGATGCGCGCTCTTCAGCGGCTTCGTGCATGGCATCGAAGCCGCGCCGCCCGTGGCGCAGGCCTGCCGTCAGGATGTCACCGAACATGGACTTTCCCTGGCGGACATGCTCGATGCACTCCTTGAACTTGCGATCCTCAATCAATCGGCGAGTCGCCTCGATTTCGTCTGGCGGCGCCATCGTCGCGCGACGGATCGTCATGAAATGCTCGATGATGATCGTCACTGCCGCAATGGACATCAGAAAAATAAAGAAGCCCGGCCACTCAGCCCCGTCCATGAGAATCCGTAGGAAGGACTTTCCCCCCCCACCGCCGTCCTCATCCGCCGCCAGCGCGGCCAGGGGCGTCATGAGCAGGATAACAATCGCGAGGCCGGCGGTGATTCGTTTCATAACGTAGCCGATTCGCTTCATAAGACGTGATGTCTGCTGCTGCATCTGAGCCCTTTCGCTCTTCAAGGTGTGATGCGCGGTACATCCCGGGGTGGCATGGGTAACGAGTGGGACACCCCACAGGATGGCCCACTCGTTACCCGTGCGAAAGCTCGACGCCTTCCCCATGCCACCCTTTTCTGCCCATTGTCTCTGATCACAACACTATCGTCCCACATCCTCCTCCGTCACATGCTTGAACGTCCCGCCGTTCTTCTCGGCAATCGCGCGGAGGACTCGTTCACCATCACCCACCGTGTCATACAAGAACAAGATTGTGTTGATCCGGGTCTGTTGGTGCTCGTTCGTCTTCGCGATCATCCGCATAATAGCTTTGTTGTCTTCCGCGAAGTCACCATCGGACAGCAAGAAGAGCACATCGGGTGTGCCGGCCAATCCCCGTTTGATCGCGTCAATGGGTTCGGTCTGGCCGCGCGGGTAAATATCCTTGATCGCCTGAAACGCTTTGCGTTTGTTGTCGATCGTCGCGCTGAGCATCTGTTCCGCCAACTGCGTGGCATCGCCCTCGTTGAACCAGATCACATTGAAAGACTGATCCGCGTCCAGAGAGCCGATCGCACGGAGCAACTCCCGTTGCAACAGGCTGAATGTTTCGGCCATCGACGCGCTACGGTCCATTACATAGACAATCGTTCTGGCACGCTGACCTTTTCCCACACCCCAAAGACTGCCGACAGGTCCTCCACCCGCGAGGTTGCGATCTCCCAGCCCGCTCCCCTCACCAGCGACCGCTGGTCCTTCCCCGCCACCGATCCCCACGACATCACCTCGGCCGAGTTGTCTGACGGCGAGGGTGCCGAGGCCCGACCCGCCTGGATCGATGGGGTCGGGTTGGAACGCGGGCTCCGCGTTCAGAACTGCCGACAGGTCTCTCAATTCACTCGTCGAGGCGAACGACCCACCGGAATCGGGCCGGTCGATGTTGGCCTGCCCAGGGAATCGGAATCCCCCTTGCGGACCTTCGGACTCCGTCTGAGAGACAACCTTCGCCTCAAATTCGGTGAAGATCGCCTCGGCATCAGGCGAACCGATCGCCGCCCATGCCACGAGAGCCATCACGAGTATAAACAGGCCGTGACACGATAAACTCAGGCCTGCCGGCCCGAGGTAATGCCTCAACCCGCTATGAAGAGGTGGAGCGGAATCGAAAGCCGAATCATCGAACCAGGTCGAAAATCCGGTCTGCCGGCCAATCGTCCTCTTGCGTCCATCGTTTTCCACGGGGTGCTCACTCCGACGGAGAGACAAAGGAACATCACTGCGGGGAGTACAATCCGCCTTTGCGATGCCCACGATGCTTTCGATTGCATCGAATTATATCGGTCCGCAGGTGTTGATCAACGATTGCAGCGTTTTCGGGAAGGTATCGTCTCATTGAGGGTGCCACTGGCAGCTTGCTGCCACTGCTGGCACGGGCGGACTCGGCATCGTCCGGAAACCGCTGACAATCCTTTTGACCGGGGCGATTCCGAATGGTACGATTGAATAAGTCGATCGGACCGCATGGTGTGAAGGCGGGTCCGGTATATCAGGTTCTGCGTGGTGGCACATGCCATGGAGGACCGTTCAGCCGGGGGCGGCTGAACCCATGGGGGCAAACGGGGGTACCAGGGGCCGTCAGACGCCATACACCGGCTCGTCTGAGTGTGTGGATTCGCGCAGTGGTCTCAGTCCGACTGCGCGGCACAGCTTTCGGCTTCGCCCACCAAAGGCGTTTTTCGTGATGCCAAGATTCGGGAAGACAGTAGCGACGCTGACCGTGATAGCGTTCTTGAACGCCCTTCCAGGAACTGCGCAATCGTCTGACGGGACGAAGACAGATAAGGGAACATCGCCTCCCGCGCGCTCAGCCAAGGAGACGCCTTCGGTCGTGGAGACCCCTTCCCGGACATCCGCCAGCCTTTCTTTACGGACCACTTCCGCGCGGCCGTCACGGACCGCGGCGGACATCAACGCGGCCCTCGACTCCGGACGCCATCGCGAAGCCTTCAAAATGCTGAATGCTCGCACGACCGACCTCCCCCCGGTCGAAAGACGCTCGTTGGAAGGGCGAGCATACTTCCTCTCCGGCGATCTTCGGCAGGCAAGACACAAACTCGAAGCCGCCATAGATGAACGTCCCAAAAACGCCAAAGATCTTTTGTGGTTGGGACGCACCTACGCGAAAAGCGATTCACCCACGTTGGCGGCGACGTACTACCAACGCGCGTATTGGAGCGGCCTCGATACGGCGGAACTCCACTACGACTGGGCCGTCGCCTTACAAGATTCGGGGCAATTATTGGGCAACATCGTCCGGCGTCCTCAGCCGACAGAGGAGAATCAGCGCCTCGCCTGCGGCGATTTCATTCACGAAGGGCTGGTGATTGGGGAGACGCCTTTGCAGCAGGGCTGGGTGATTGTGTGTCCCGTGAACTCAGCGATCTATCAAGTCCATCGCGTGCTGGCCCTTGAGCCAAACCTGCCGGAAGCCTTGCTCCTGAGCGGCGAGGTCTGGCTTGCCGTGAAACGAGAGAAGGAGGCCGCGCTCGCCTTCGCCCAGGCCATCGACCATTTGAACAAGCCGGACCACCTCGCACGGTGTCACGCCGGTTGGGCCGCGAGCCTGCTAGCGCTCGGTGATGTCTCCGGCTACCTCAAACATGCCCGTGAGGGAATGCAAGCACAAGGCGAGGTGGATTCTGAAGCGATGGCGGACTGCTTGGCGAATGCGGCGGACGCGATGGCCCGTCGAGGTGACTTGCAGAAGCAGATTCGCTACCTCACGCTGTCGGTGGAACTGCGGCCGAGCGTCGATCGGCTGATCGAGCTGGCGGATGCTCTCAAGATGGCTCAACGCACGCACGAGGCGAAACAGTACTTGGAGAAAGCACTCGCGCAGGACCCTTCCGCACACGAGCAACGAGAAATCCGGAAACGGCTCCCGCGTCACGCACAACTCACACCGTCAACGCATTAACGCATGACCTATTGAACACAATATCCATGATGATCGCCGCCGGCTGCGTTACGGGGTCGGACCTGAATCCCCGGGCCGTCATGGGTTCATAGCCCGGGACTGGTACAGTTTGACTGGTGGGTGCCACTGGCAGCTTGCTGCCAGTGCTCGAAGCTCCGGCGTTTTTCCCGTTCAAGAATCTCGCCGTGCCGCTCCCTCGCCCCGACATGAGAACCCGCTACATAAGCACGATGGTGATACCCTCGTTGTAATTGTTGAGATCAGAATCTCTTCCCAACTGAGGACATTCCCCCAAAATCTCGTTCGTCACCGGATCAAAGGCGCCCCATTTTTCTCCCGCAACAAACGACCGAATCTTGCCTTCCTTTCGCCGCCGTCGCAGGGAACTGCGAATGGCATCTCTCAACTTTCCTCCAACACCCGAAGAGCCGTAACCATGAATCAGCTTGAGGACTTGATCGCCCCGCTGTTTGGCTTTGTGAATCTCAGCGTTGAGGCGTGAACGCGCTTCATCCACCGTCGGCATGCCCGACTTCAAATTCACGTTTCGAACGCGTGCCGCCATGAGGAACCACCTCCGCTTCGCCGCTTCAACCACTACCCGCCTGTCATCTTAGCGGGATATCCGAGGTTTCGTAGGATGTCCAAGACTCGCTCGCGGTGATCGCCCTGGATTTCAATCCGGTCCTTGCGGATCGTGCCCCCGGCGGCGCAGACCGTTTTGAGTTGCCCGAGAATGGAACCCAAGTCCGACGCAACGGGGTCAAGACCGGCAATGAAGGTGATGGTCTTACCCTTGCCGCGTTTCTCGCAACCCACACGGACAGGCTGATCCTTCGGCAACAGGACTTCGCCGCTCGCGCCACGTGGACAGGCACACTGATCCATCGGCTTCTCACAAGCCTGACAGGTAACCGGACGTTCCAGCGGTGTTCCATCAAACAGTCCTGACATGCGAAACATCGTACACAAGTCACCCGCTTCGTTCGACACGATTCCGCAGCGGGTTATTTGATCCGTTTTCGAAAGAACGTAACGGCCGACGCCCCGGTCGGCCGCGGCAAACAGTTTGAAATCCACGTCCGACACAAGGGTCGGATGCTACAAGATTACTTATTGCGTTTCACGTTGATATGTGGCACCGGC
>CAZTAR010000016.1:0-3033 GCA_964611695.1 uncultured Planctomycetaceae bacterium
TCCGCCCGTGCCGGCACTGGCAGCAAGCTGCCAATGGCACCCCTCTACGAAACGACACCAGTACCAAAACTCTCACGAGGAACGCACGCGGAAGCCGGAGTTGCCCACCAATACACGATGGGGAAAGCACCGAAACGAACAATCTTGCCGCAATCGCAAAATATCTGCCCTCGCCGGCGAAATATCCAAGGAGCCCGACCGTTTCATTAGATAACGTCTGACGGAGTGTTCACTGCGAGCCATTCTGACCGCGATCACCTGTCAGCATCGGAAGCAAGAATCTGGAACGCTGTCCTGTTTCATAGGTCTTTGGCGATCGTCCCGCTCGGCCACGAAAGGCGTGAGACGCGTTCCACATGGAGTATCCCGTGCCGCTCTACGTCAACTGCCCTCATTGCCAACACCCGACCGTCCTCCCTTCGGCCGTCACAGGCCGTAGGTACCGGTGCCGACAGTGTAATGGGTACTACATCATCGAGAACGCCGATCAAGGTCCCTCCTCCCCGCCGACAGATCGAACCGGCGCGGACTCCACTTCACATCCCCACGTTTGACACCACTGAACCCAATCGCCCCCCTGCCACCCTGGCTTCTTCCAATTGACACGACCCAAGGCCATGATACGGTGACAGCCCCCGGAAACCCGGAAGGACGAAGACGTCCGACACCCCGGAGGATCACTGGAGAGTCACCTGTGAAAACCGCGATTGGCCTTGCACCCATCCAAAACTTGACGGAGTTCGCCGATGAGCTCGACCTGGCAAAGCGAAGTGGCTTCGATGCAATCGAGTTGACCCTCGCAGCCCAAGGGCCGTTCTCACTCGACACCCCGCGCGACCAGTGCAGCCGACTCTCTGAACACATCAAAGAAGCCGGACTCGATGTTTCGGCCATCTCGATAGGAGACGCCGTCGACCTTGCTCCCGCCAAACAGCTCCCCACAGCGCCTCCAAACCCCAACCAGAAAACCGTCGCGGCGTTGGACATCGCCAGGCGGATGGGCACGGACCTCATCATCATCACCCCCGAGCAACTCACAGCGCAGAGCCCTCCCATCACCACACCCGGGCACCCCACAGAAGCAAACCACGACGCCTCCAAACCAAGCTACGAAGATCGATGGTCCCGATTGCTCGATGTGATGAATGCCTTACGTGAGGATACCGAACAACGCGCCGTACGCATCGCATGTAACCCCCTCCCAAGCGGCCTCCTCTTGTCGCCCTTAGAAGCAAGGGCCTTCATCGATCAGGTAAGTTCTCCCTGGATCGGGCTCTGCCTGACCACCGGCGTCACCTTCTGTCTCGGTCCTCCGCAAGACTGGATTCGAACACTCGGGCATCGCGTGTTCCAAATTTACTGCACGGACGTCAAGCTCCACTCCGCGAAGAACACAACAGATATCGTTGCCGGTGCATCCGCCAAGTCCACACTTCTCGGCGATGGCGACGTTGATTGGAAGGCTGTCGTGCAGGCGATGAAGGACATTCGTTATGCAGGCCCAGCGACATGCATCGATACCTCGCCATCCCTAGAAGGCCACCGTCGCCTCAAAACGCTCTTCATCTGATAGCCAATGACAAGACCTGACATCTCATCACATGACATAACACAGCATGACCTGCCAGTACGCAGGAGAGAGGCAATCAGACTTTGAGCCTGACAGCCTCGGCGACGCCGTCCGTTCGCATCAATCGCCAAGGACTGCCACACCCTCGACAATTGACCCTTAAAGCGCGGAGGACTAGACTCGTCCACTGTTTGGCTGACGCTCTCGACGGAACTGAACAACAACCTCAGGCGA
Organism: uncultured Planctomycetaceae bacterium; assembly: GCA_964611695.1. GTDB lineage: Bacteria > Planctomycetota > Phycisphaerae > UBA1845 > UTPLA1 > CAZTAR01. Next base: position 1,805 of record CAZTAR010000016.1, read on the forward strand.
TATGCCACCTCCCAAGGACCTTGAGATGATTGATCGCTCGAACGAAGACGCTGATCTCACCAAAGCCCAGGACGAGAACAAGAAGGCGAAAGGTTCCCAATCCGAAACCACCATAATCACAAACGCCGAGGAAGAAGCCGCGAAGGTCGAGACACCCAAGCCCAACAGCACTGAGGACAACAAGGCCGACGCGGAAAACACCCAACTTGCCGACATCGAGGATCTCACGCCTGATGCGATCAACGCTCGGAAGAAAAATCTCCCAAGCGCCAAAGCCAATCCCCCCTCCCCACCGCCCAAAAAAGCGGATGATTCCGAGGAAATGCCGCCAATCCCCGAGCATCTCTCACTCTTGCCCGTCCGAGACACCGTCATCTTCCCCGGCACGATCGTCCCGCTCAACATTGGAAGGGAAAAATCGAAGCTCCTCGTCGCGGACGTGGTCGCCGGCAACAAGCCTTTAGGCGTTGTCGCTCAACGGCACGCTGAATTGGAGGATCCCGGCCTTGACGACATCTACCGCGTCGGCACGGTCGTCAGCATCCTCAAGGTGCTCCCACTCAGCGAGGGAAACCAATCGATCATCGTCCACGGGCTCACGCGATTCGGCATCGAGTCTCTCATACAGACGGAACCCTACCTCATTGCCCGCGCCCATCCTCGAGAGGACACTTTCAAGGAATCGAAGGAACTCGAAGCCCTCGTCGAGACTGCGAAGCGCCTGGCGGAAAAGGTGATCGAACTCACCCCCGGCGTGCCCGACGAAGCAATCAGCATCCTCCACAACATCGAGAAACCCAGTTCCGTTTCCGACTTCCTCTCCGCGAACCTCTCCCTCGACCTGATCAAACGCCAGGAACTGTTGGAGACCTTCAGCATTCCCGATCGCCTCCGCAAGATCAACGAGGCCCTCGCCGGACAGCTCGACATCCTCGAACTCTCCCAGAAGATCCACACCCAGGTCAAAAGCCGAATTGATAAATCGCAGCGAGAGTACTACCTGCACGAGCAGCTTCAGGCAATCCAGAAGGAACTCGGCAACGCCGACGGCCGCGGCGCCGATGTCCAGGAACTCCAGGAAGCCATCACCAAGGCCCGAATGCCCGAGGGCGTCGAGAAAGAGGCGAACCGCGAACTGGAGCGGCTTCGACGCATTCACCCCTCCTCACCAGAATACAGCGGCGGCGTCGACTACCTCCACTGGCTCTGCGAAATCCCCTGGTCCGTCA